>NZ_JBEOZU010000154.1:0-12374 GCF_040298185.1 Streptomyces sp. NPDC001634
GCCACCAGCCTGCCCACCTGCAGAAATGACCGCCCCCGAATGAGCCGAAAGGGTCCGTCAGCAAGCTGACGGACCCTCACGCAAGATCGAGGCTAACGTGCCGGGGTTCTTCTTCCCGCTTCTCAGCCTCGGCACGGGAGCGTTCCTCGCGATGCTTACGCCGCCATTCAGCAGTCATGGTGATGGGCATCGCGGGGGCAGGAGTGCACAGCACGGCGGTCACTCCTTCGGACAGTTGACGTGGCGGTAAACGACGACGGGTGCCCCGGATTGCCTTTCGAGGCGTCCTCGACGCACCTGTTCAAGCGGCTTAATCGAATTCAGGCACGCGGGGCACGTCTCGCCCCGAGGGGCGTACGTGACGTACTCCCACTGCTTCGCGTCCGTCGTCTCTGTCGCCTGGCTCGCCATGTCCCCGGCCTCTCTGATGCTCCCTCTCTGAGGCTCCATGCTCGGGGTGGTCGCCGGGACGTAGGAACCTCGTACGTTTCCCACTTTGGGACGTCCCACGGGGTGTAGAACGTCCCTGGAGAGCGACCGGGCCGACCCCGGGAAGGATGCGACCGTATGCCAGGCAACGAGCGGTTACGAACCACGATGGCGGCAGGGGGTTGGACTCACGCCAGTCTCGCGGCCGAAGTGGGCATAGATCCCAAGTCAGTTGAGCGATGGGTGAACCTTGGCAGGGTGCCGCGTCGGGCAACCGCTGTGAAGGCTGCTGAGGCTCTGGGAGAGGACATGCACGCGCTGTGGCCTGCCCTGCGGCAGGCTCGTTCGGCGCGGGCGGTGAGTCCCGAGCTGGTGGCCTTGTACGAGCAGCGGGCGGATCTTCCGGTGTCCGTGTTCGTTGATCTGCTGTCGTCGGCGCGTGAACGTATCGACGTGCTTGTGTACGCGGCCGTGTTCCTGCATGAGGCATACCCCCGGCTCAATGACCTACTTCGAGAGAAAGCCGGTGCAGGCTGCTCGGTCCGCATCGCCCTGGGGGACGCTGACAGCCCCAACGTGAAGGCGCGGGGGCTTGAGGAACGGTACGGCCACGGCATCGAGTCACGGTGTCGCCTGGCCTTGATGCACTACCGACCGTTGGCCAACATCCCGGGCATTGAGCTCCGGACGCACGGGACGACGCTCTACAACAGCTTGTACCGGGTGGACGATCAGATGCTGGTCAACGCCCATGCATGGGGCGTGAACGCGTACGGGGCGCCGGTGTGGCACCTGCGACACGTCGAGGGTGGCCGCATGTTCGCTGCGTATGCGGAGAGCTTTGATGCCGTCTGGGAGACGGCCCGACCTGTGGAGTCTGCCTAGATGGCCCGTAAGGAGTTCTACGACGACCCTGCGGCCCCGAAGCCGAACAGCTTGGTTGTGGCGGCGTCAGCGGTGGTCACGGACGACGAGGGGCGCATCCTCCTTCAGCGCCGGTCCGACTCGGGGAAGTGGGCACTGCCGGGTGGAGGCATGGAGATGATGGACAGCTTGCCCGGCACGGCCGTGAGAGAGGTCAAGGAAGAGACCGGCCTGGACATTGAGATCACAGGTCTCGTCGGCACCTACACCGATCCCCGGCATGTGATCGCGTATAGCGATGGGGAGGTGCGCCGACAGTTCAACGTGTGCTTCCGAGCCCGCGTTCTCGGCGGGGACCTGACGATCTCGGATGAGTCGACGGAGCTTCGGTGGGTCGACCCAGAGGAGCTGGAAGGCTTGGACATGCACCCCACACAGCGGCTCAGGATTGGGCACTTCCTTGAGGGTCGGTCGACGCCGTATCTGGGATAGAGGCCCTCAGACTTGCTCGCTTTGATTCCTCGGGCGCACCCGCGCTGATCTGCGATCGGGCGCCTGCCTGGTCAATGGGCGATGCCTCCGTGCCAGGAGCAGGTGCCGCGACCAGTGGAGTGGCTGATGCTGCCGTCCGAGCAGACAGTGACGGCAGGCGGCGCGAGCGTGGGGACCGTGAACGTGGGGGTTGGCCACGCTGTGGGTGTGGCATGCCGGTAGGCGGATGCCGCCCTGTTCCAGCATTCGGCGAAAGTGCCCCATGTGCCGTCACCGCAGTCTTGTTCAGCTGGTTCAAGCGACTCTCGGATGCTGGGCGGCGGGGTGGGCGTCCAGGTGAAGGCGGGTTCGCTGGGGGTCGTGTAGGCCGGCGGGTCCGTGGTCGGTCCGGTGTGTGCGATCCAGAGGGCAATGGCGGCGATGGGGCCGACGCAGACTAGGAAGCCGATGACGGCCTCTTTGCGACTGTCTCTGTCCATGGAATCCCCCAGGTGCGGCGTCTCATCATGTCGCAGACCACCGTTCGGCGAGGGGTAGTCGAGTGCTTCGCTGCGCCCCGAACTTCCCCGAATCGCCATCACCGCCGGAGTGCGGCCCCACACGGTCCCGTAAGGGCCGCTCATGGTCCGTGGGGGTGCCGCTAGAACGACAGAGCCCCCGGCAACTCGCCAGGGGCTCTCTGCGGTGTCGCTGCCGGGTCAGCCCAGGCCGGGACCCCGCACCGGGATGCTGGTGAACGTCGGCTGAGAGAGTTGCTGCGGGCTGAAGAAGTCGTTGCCCTTGTCGTCGACCACGATGAACGCCGGGAAGTCCTCGACCTCGATCTTCCAGACGGCCTCCATGCCGAGCTCCTCGTACTCGACGACCTCGACCTTCTTGATGCAGTCCTGCGCGAGACGGGCGGCCGGGCCGCCGATCGAGCCCAGGTAGAAACCGCCGTGGGACGCACACGCATCCGTGACCTGCCGGCTCCGGTTGCCCTTCGCCAGCATCACCTTGGAGCCGCCCGCTGCCTGGAACTGCTCGACGTAGGAGTCCATACGGCCGGCCGTCGTCGGACCGAAGGAACCGGAGGCGTAGCCCTCGGGGGTCTTGGCCGGGCCGGCGTAGTAGACCGGGTGGTCCTTCAGGTACTGCGGCATTTCCTCGCCCGCGTCCAGCCGTTCCTTGATCTTGGCGTGGGCGATGTCACGGGCGACGACCAGCGGGCCGGAGAGGGACAGGCGGGTCTTCACCGGGTACTTCGTCAGCTCCGCCAGGATGTCGTCCATCGGCTGGTTCAGGTCGATGCGTACGACGTCGCCGTCCTGCTCGAGGTGCTCGTCGGTCGTCTCCGGCAGGAACCGCGCCGGGTCCGTCTCCAGCTGCTCCAGGAACACGCCCTCGGCGGTGATCTTCGCGACCGCCTGGCGGTCGGCCGAGCAGGAGACCGCGATCGCGACCGGGCAGGACGCGCCATGACGCGGAAGGCGGACCACACGGACGTCGTGGCAGAAGTACTTGCCGCCGAACTGGGCACCGATGCCGATCTTCTGGGTGAGCTCGAAGACCTTCTCCTCCAGCTCCTTGTCCCGGAAGCCGTGCCCCAGCTCGGAGCCCTCGGTGGGCAGCTCGTCCAGGTAGTGCGCGGAGGCGTACTTCGCGGTCTTCAGCGCGTACTCGGCGCTCGTACCGCCGACGACGATCGCCAGGTGGTACGGCGGGCAGGCGGCCGTACCCAGCGAACGGATCTTCTCCTCCAGGAACTTCATCATGGAGGCCTCGTTCAGGACGGCCTTCGTCTCCTGGTAGAGGAAGGACTTGTTGGCGCTGCCGCCGCCCTTCGCCATGAACAGGAACTTGTACGCGCCGCCGTCCGTCGCGTACAGCTCGATCTGTGCGGGGAGGTTGGAGCCGGTGTTCTTCTCGTCCCACATCGTCAGCGGGGCCATCTGCGAGTAGCGCAGGTTCAGCCTGGTGTACGCGTCGTAGATGCCGTGGGAGAGCGCCTTCTCGTCCTCGCCCCCGGTGAGCACGTTCTGGCCACGCTTGCCCATGACGATCGCCGTGCCCGTGTCCTGGCACATGGGCAGCACACCCGCCGCCGCGATGTTCGCGTTCTTCAGCAGGTCGAGGGCCACGAACTTGTCGTTCGCCGACGCCTCGGGGTCGTCGATGATGCGGCGCAGCTGCGCCAGGTGGGCCGGACGCAGATAGTGCTGGATGTCGTGGATGGCCTCCTCGGCCAGTTTGCGCAGCGCCTCCGGCTCCACCTTGAGGAACGTCCGCCCGTCGGCCTCGAAGGTGGAAACACCCTCGGAGGTCACCAGCCGGTACGGGGTGGTGTCCTCTCCCGTGGGGAGCAGATCGGTGTACGCGAACTCAGGCATCTCGCCCATTCCTCACTCGACAGACGCGCGACTGGTCACGACAGACGCGGCGGCTGGCCTCCGTTGGCAGCGTCCACCAGCGTAGAACCTGCCGGGGACGGGGAGCCTGTGAGGTAAGGCTCAGTTGGCCGGTTCCCGGTTGTCCACAGGCCTAGTCGCGATCTATCGCGTTTGGGTACGCTGCTGCCGTGGACCTTCAGAAGCACGCCCAGCAGCAGGGCACGACGCCGCGCGTCACCGAACTGCGCGCTTCGGACGCCGACCGTGACCGCATCGCCGACATCCTGCGCGACGCCCTCGCCGAGGGCCGCCTCACCGCCGAGGAGCACGCCGAGCGTGTGGAAGGCGTGCTCGCCGCCAAGACGGTCGGCGAGCTGGAGGTCTTCATACGGGACCTGCCCGCCGCCCACCAGTACCCCACAGCCTCGGCGTACGCGCCCAACCGTCCCACCGCCGGTGCGATACCCCCCAACCCGGACGACAACGTGGTCGCGGTCTTCAGCACCGCGGTCCGCAAGGGCCGGTGGCGCGCCGGGCGCCGTATCCATGCGTACGCGATTTTCGGCACGGTCGACATCGACCTGAGCGAGGCGCTCTTCGAGTACCAGCAGGTCGTGATCAAGGCGATCTCGGTGTTCGGCAATGTGGAGATCCGTGTCCCGGAGAACGTTTCGCTGCGCGGCACCGGCGGCGGCGTACTGGGCAACTTCGAGGTGAGCCCGCTGGATGTCGACGATCCGAACGCGCCCGTCGTCTTTGTGGACGGACTGGCCGTACTCGGAAATGTCGAGGCGAGGCCCACAAGGGGCAAGCTGGTCGCGGACATCCTCGATCGTGTGTCCGGCAAGGTGGACAAGGCTTTGCGCAAACACCTGGACCGTTGACGCTTGTGAATTCAGTCGCATCCGAAGCGAACCGGTCCCGTTGTGACGGCATCAACACCCCCTGGAATTCCAGCGGTTCGGAACTCAGTGCATAGGCGCGCGCACAGCGGGTAGGCCTTGCTGCATCGTCTCTCGCTCGCGAAGCCGTCGTCAGGAGTAGACCGTGCTGCAACCGCCGCATTCGTCCCTGCAGGTCGCTGAGGTTCCGCACCAGCGGGTGCCAGTGCGCGACAGGGATCAGGACGCCCCATGGCATACGGAGGCGGTGTGCCGGCGCGATGAGGCAGGCCTCTTCTTCGCCCCCTCCAAGGAACCCACTGCGGCCCGGCTGTCCCGCGAGGAGGCGGCCAAGCGGGTCTGTGCGCGCTGCCCCGTGATGGTCGAATGCCGGGAGCACGCGCTGCTGCAGCCCGAGCCGTACGGGGTGTGGGGCGGCCTCACGGCAGCCGAGCGGCGCGTGGTCCTGGCCCGGCGCCGCCGCCGGGAGATGGAGCTGCAGAAGGCCGCGCGGGGGGCGATAGCCGCGGCCGGCTGAGACACAGCAGAAAGGGCGCGCTCTCCGCACAGAGCGCGCCCTCCCGTGTTCCCGAGCAGTTCCCGAGCATGTTCCCGCGAAAGCCGTCTTCCCGGCTGCTTCCTGCGAGCTGCTGCTTACGGGCTGCTCCTTCCCGGTTGCTTCTTCCGGGCTGCTTCGCTATTTCGCCCGGTCGAAGTCGACCGCGCTGTACGCGCGCAGCTTGCTCAGCCGGTGCACGGAGTCGATCCGACGCACCGTGCCGGACTTGGAGCGCATGACGATCGAGTCGGTGGTGGCGGTCTCGGAGCGGTAGCGCACACCCCGCAGCAGCTCACCGTCGGTGATGCCGGTCGCGACGAAGAAGACGTTCTCGCCGGAGACCAGGTCGTCCGTGGTCAGCACCCGGTCGAGGTCATGGCCCGCGTCGATCGCCCGCTGCCGCTCCTCGTCGTCCTTGGGCCACAGCTTGCCCTGGATGGTGCCGCCCAGACACTTCACGGCGCAGGCGGAGATGATGCCCTCGGGCGTACCGCCGATGCCGAGCAGCAGATCGATGCCGGTGCCCTCGCGCAGCGCCAGGATGGAGCCCGCGACGTCGCCGTCCGAGATCAGCTTGATGCGCGCACCGGTCTCCCGGACCTCCTTGATGAGGCCCTCGTGACGCGGCCGGTCCAGGATGACGACGGTGACGTCCTCGGGTGCGGACCGCTTGGCCTTGGCGACGCGGCGGATGTTCACCGACACGGGTGCGTCGATGTCGACGAAGTCGGCGGCCTCGGGGCCGGTGACCAGCTTGTCCATGTAGAAGACGGCGGACGGGTCGAACATCGTGCCGCGGTCGGCTGCGGCGAGCACCGCGATCGCGTTCGGCATGCCCTTGGCGGTGAGTGTGGTGCCGTCGATCGGGTCCACGGCGATGTCGCACTCGGGGCCGGTGCCGTCGCCGATCCGCTCTCCGTTGAACAGCATCGGGGCCTCGTCCTTCTCCCCTTCGCCGATAACGACGATGCCGTTCATCGACACGGTGTGGACGAGGGTCCGCATGGCGCGTACCGCGGCGCCGTCGGCGCCGTTCTTGTCGCCGCGGCCGACCCAGCGGCCTGCGGCCATCGCGGCGGCCTCGGTGACCCGGACCAGTTCGAGCGCGAGGTTGCGGTCGGGGGCCTCGGAGGGGACTTCGAGTTCGGTCGGCAGATGATGATTCTCGGTCATCGGAGCGCACCTTTCTGATACGACGACGGCCGGCTGAGGGTGGTGCCCAAGACTCTATCGTTGGGCAGACAAAATGAGCAGGGGGCCCCACGGATGAGCAGACCCCTGCACCTGCGACGATAGGGGCGTGGCAGGTACGAAAGGCAAGCAGAAGACGGTCCGGGACATGCTCCTCTCCCTGGGCCTGATCGGGCTGATGGCGGGCGTCATCTATCTCTTCATCCCGCACGACGACCACGCTCCCGATCTCAAGCGGGTGGACTACCGCGTCGAACTGCTCACGGCCCGCCGCGCGGCAACCTACCCGGTGGCGGCGCCCGAAGGCCTGCCCGACACCTGGAAGCCCACCTCGGTGCGCTTCCAGGGTGACCACTTCGACGCCTGGCACCTCGGCTTCCAGGACCCCACGGGTCAGTACGTGGCGATCGAGCAGTCGACGCAGAAGGCGGCCACGTTCATCGACGAGGCCAGCCAGGGCGCGGAGGAAACGAAGGTCACGCAGGACATCGGCGGCCGGACGTGGCAGCGCTACACCGGCGGCCGCTACGACGCGCTCGTGTTCAGGGACAAGGGCTCCACGACCGTGGTGACCGGTACGGCGTCGTTCGCGCAGCTGACGAAGATGGCGGAGTCGCTGAAGACGAAGTGACGCCTCTGCGGGCCTGGGCGATGAAAGAGGGCCTTCTGTGCCAGGCCCATGAAAACTCTGTGCCTGGCCGATGAAAAAGGGCCCCCGGCGTTGCCGGGGGCCCTTGTCATGGGGACGGGGGTGCGTCTTTCCGTGGGACTTTCCGTGGGACTTTCCGTGGAACGGGGGATACGTCCCGTGCGCGTCCGCAGACGGACGGCTCAGACCGTGGTGACGACCTCGTCGAACGCCAGGCGCGGGGAGCGCGGGTACGAGGCGCCCTCGCCCGGCTTGCCGATGTTGACGACGATCAGCGGCCGGTGGTCGTCGTCCAGGAACTCCTTGCGGATGCCCTCGGCGTCGAAGCCGGTCATCGGGCCGGCGGCCAGGCCGGCGGCGCGGATGCCCACGATGAAGTACGCGGCCTGCAGGGCGCCGTTCAGCGTGGCGGAGCCCTCACGGGCGGAGCGCTCGGCGAAGAACAGGTCCTTGGCCTGCGGGAAGGCCGGGAACAGGGTCGGCAGCTCCTCGTGGAACTCGTTGTCCGCCGAGAGGATCGCGACCAGCGGGGCGGCGGCGGTCTTGGCCTGGTTGCCCTCGGACATGTGCTGCACGAGGCGCTCACGGGCCTCGGGGGTGCGGACCAGGGTGATGCGCAGCGGCGTCTGGTTGAAGGCGGTCGGGCCGTACTTGACCAGGTCGTAGATCGCCTGCACCTGCTCGTCGGTCACCGGCTCGTCGGTGAAGGCGTTCGCGGTGTGGGCCTCGCGGAACAGCAGGTCCTGGGCGGCGGGGTCAAGAACGAGAGACATGGGGGAACCTTCTCGGGATGCGTGTCGGATCCGGGAGGGATCGTCGGACGACAACGACGGTACGGAGAGAAGGTTTAAAGTTCAAAGAAAATCGGGGGTGTAGTGATCGACTTCACAGAGCACGGGGGGCGGAGCCGAACGGGGTTGTGGGCACGCGGCAAGTTCACCCGGAACCCTCGGTGCCCTCGTCCTCCGTCTCCTCCTCGGCGAGCGCCGCGTCCAGCCGCTTGCGCGCGCCCTCCAGCCACGTCCGGCACACCTTGGCCAGCTCCTCCCCCCGCTCCCACAGCGCCAGGGACTCCTCGAGCGTCGTACCACCCGCCTCCAGGCGCCGTACGACCTCGATCAACTCGTCCCGCGCCTGCTCGTACCCGAGCGCCTCGTCCGTCTTGCTGGTCATGTGCCCACCCTAAATTTTCTCGACACTTCTCGGCCCGTAGCGTGCTATTTCTCGACCCGTACCGTGAACTCGCCCTCGGCCACCCGCGCCCGCAGCGCCTCCCCCGCCGACACCTCGTCCGGGGTGCGGACGACGTGCCCGTCGGTCTTCTGCAGCACCGCGTAGCCTCGCTGGAGCGTCGCAGCCGGTGACAGGGCCACCACGCGCGCGTGCGTGTGCGCGAGCTCCGACTCGGCCCGGTCGAGCAGATGCCCGAGCGTGCGCCGGCCACGGTCGACCAGCGAGGCAACCTGGTCCGCCCGCTCGTCGATCATGCGGTGCGGATCCTGAATCGAGGGCCGCGCCAGCGCGTGCGCGAGCCCCCGCTCCTCGCGCTCGACGAACGCCAGCACGCACCGCCGTGCCCGGTCCCGCAGCGCCTGGACGCGCTGCAGCTCCTCGCCGACGTCCGGCACGACCTTCTTGGCGGCGTCGGTCGGGGTGGAGGCGCGCAGGTCGGCGACATGGTCGAGCAGGGGATTGTCCGGCTCGTGCCCGATGGCCGACACGACGGGCGTACGACAGGCCGCCACCGCCCGCACCAGCTGCTCGTCGGAGAACGGCAGCAGGTCCTCCACGCTGCCGCCGCCGCGCGCCACGATGATCACGTCGACGTCGTCGAGCGCGTCCAGCTCCTTCACGGCCTGGACCACCTGCGGTACGGCGTGCACGCCCTGCACGGCGACGTTGCGCACCTCGAAGCGGACGGCGGGCCAGCGGTGCCGCGCGTTCTCCAGCACATCGCGCTCGGCCGCCGAGGCCCGGCCGCAGACGAGCCCGATGAGCTGCGGCAGGAACGGCAGCGGTTTCTTGCGCTCGGGCGCGAACAGTCCCTCGGCGGCGAGGGACTTCTTCAACTGTTCCAGCCGGGCGAGCAGTTCACCGACGCCCACGGGCCGTATTTCGGCGGCCCGCAGGGAGAGCTGACCCCTGGGGGCATACCACTCGGGTTTGGCGTGCACGACGACACGGGCGCCCTCGCTGACGACGTCGGCGACGGCGTCGAACACCTGGCGGTAGCAGGTGACGCCGACGGAGATGTCGTACGACGGGTCGCGCAGCGTCAGAAAGACGACGCCGGCGCCGGGCCGCCGCGACAGCTGGGTGATCTGCCCCTCGACCCACACGGCCCCGAGCCGGTCGATCCACCCCCCGATGAGCCGCGACACCTCACCGACGGGCAGGGGAGATTCCGCGGACGTGTTCACAGCCATGCGCCCGAGCGTAATGGCCACGACCGACAACACCGGTCGGCACGACCGGCCTGCCGGCCCCTCGAAGAGCCTTCCGGGAGCCTTCGAGGCGCCTTCGAGGACCGGGTCGTTCGAAGGAGGCGATCTCCGACCCGCCGGGCCCCCGGCCTTACGATGGTTCGCATGACCGCTTCGCCTGGCCGCCGTGTTCTGCTCGCCGCCCCCCGGGGCTACTGCGCGGGTGTCGACCGTGCCGTGATCGCCGTCGAGAAGGCCCTGGAACAGTACGGGGCCCCCATCTACGTCCGCCACGAGATCGTCCACAACAAGTACGTCGTGCAGACCCTGGAGAAGAAGGGCGCGATCTTCGTCGAGCAGACGGAGGAGGTGCCCCCGGGAAACATCGTCATGTTCTCCGCGCATGGCGTCGCACCCACGGTCCACGAAGAGGCCGAGCAGGGCCGGCTCGCCACCATCGACGCGACCTGCCCGCTGGTCACCAAGGTCCACAAGGAAGCCGTCCGCTTCGCCAAGGAGGACTTCGACATCCTCCTGATCGGGCACGAGGGCCACGAAGAGGTCATCGGCACGTCCGGCGAGGCCCCGGACCACATCCAGCTCGTGGACGGCCCCGAGGACGTCGCGAAGGTCGAGGTGCGCGACCCCTCCAAGGTCGTCTGGCTGTCGCAGACCACGCTCTCGGTCGACGAGACCATGGAGACGGTCGACGCGCTCAAGGAGAAGTTCCCGCAGCTGATCTCCCCGCCCAGCGACGACATCTGCTACGCCACGCAGAACCGCCAGCTCGCGGTGAAGCAGATGGGCGCCGAGGCGGACCTGGTGATCGTGGTCGGCTCCCGGAACTCCTCGAACTCCAAGCGGCTGGTCGAGGTCGCCAAGCTCGCGGGCGCGCGCGAGGCCTACCTGGTGGACTTCGCCGACGAGATCGACGAGGCATGGCTGGCGGGTGTGTCGACCGTCGGCGTGACCTCGGGCGCCTCCGTCCCGGAGATCCTGGTCGAGCAGGTACTGGAGTGGCTCGCAGGGCGCGGCTTCGAGGACGTCGAGATCGTCAAGGCGGCCGAGGAGTCCATCACCTTCTCGCTTCCCAAGGAACTCCGCCGCGACCTGCGCGAGGAGGCCGCGGCACTTGTCGCGGAGCGCACCGGCGAGAAGTGACGGAGCGCGCGGAGGCGCCCTGGATCCTGTCGTTTGACGACAGGGCCTGAGGGAGAGGCTGTCGGGAAGAGGCCGTCGGCCGTACGACGTACCGTGGTGCCCATGCAGATCTTCGGCTTGGACATCGGCGGATCGGGAATCAAGGGCGCTCCCGTGGACCTGGACCGGGGCGACCTGGCGGAGGAGCGCTTCAAGGTGCTCACTCCGCACCCGGCGACGCCCGCCGGCGTGGCCGACGGGGTGAAGGAGGTCGTCGGCCACTTCGGCTGGACGGGCCCGGTCGGCATCACGTTCCCCGGTGTGGTCACCGGCGGCTCCACGATCCGTACGGCGGCCAACGTCGACAGCAGCTGGATCGACACGGACGCGCGCGCCCTGTTCAGTGAGCGTCTGGGCGGCCTCCCGGTGACCGTGCTGAACGACGCGGACGCGGCGGGCGTGGCCGAGATGCAGTTCGGCGCGGGCCGCGACCGCCGAGGCACGGTCATCCTGCTCACGCTCGGCACGGGCATCGGCAGCGCCCTGTTCGTCGACGGTGTCCTCGTACCGAACACCGAACTCGGCCACCTGGAGCTGGGCGGCCACGACGCGGAGAAGCGCGCCTCCACGAAGGCCAAGGAGGACCACGAACTGACGTGGGAGCACTGGGCGCGCCGCGTGCAGAAGTACCTCGCCCACGTGGAGATGCTGTTCTCCCCGGAGCTGTTCGTCATCGGCGGGGGCGTCAGCCGCAAGTCCGAGAAGTTCCTGCCGCTGATCGAGGGCATCAAGGCGGAGATCGTCCCGGCGCAGCTGCAGAACAACGCGGGCATAGTGGGGGCGGCGATGAGGGCGGCGAAGGCGGGGAAGGAAGGGTAGGGCCACGGCCCGGCGGCCGTGGGTCAGCCCGTCCTTCGGCGCTGAGCCGCCCGCCGGCGCACCATCCGCTGCCTGCGCACGATCGCGATGACGCCTGCCACGAGCGTGCCGCCGTAGAGCCAGCCCGCCTGGGTGGCGAGCCCGGTGACCAGCCCCATCAGGCGTTCGGCGAGCCCGCTGTCGCCGTCGGCCACGGCCGGCAGACCGACGGCGAAGCCGATGGGCACCACCACGGGTGCGGTCAGCAGGTCCCCGCGCCGCACCCACAGTGCGGTCAGTGCGGCCACGGGCAGGAACAGCACGCCGTAGACCGTGAAGGACGCCCCGAACAACAGGTGGACGAGGCAACCGAGCACAAACATCACCGCTGCGCAGAACAGCCCGCCGCCGAGGCCCGTGAGCCGCGGGTTGGGCAGCCGCCGCGCCGCCTGGACGAGCGGTACGGCGTTCCCTCGTGCGGGCGCCGGACGCCGCTGGGGAGTGTGGGGAGCATCCGTG
>NZ_JBEOZU010000155.1:0-11948 GCF_040298185.1 Streptomyces sp. NPDC001634
CCCCGGCCAGCGCCGCACCCAGCGGCCTTGCGAGCGTCAGGACGCCCCGCTCCTTGTGGGCCAGGAGCGTGGCGCGGACGGCGCCCTCGTACGGCGCCACCGCGTGCACCACGGGCAGCCCCGCCGGCTCCGGCTCAGGTCGCACCCGGCGCGGTGCGGTCCCGAGGAGGACTGCGCGACACTCCGGGCAGAGCACCGCGCGAGGCCTCCCGCAGCCTCCGCACTCGGCCGGCAGCACCAGGTCGGTGAGGTCCTGCCACCACCCCCGCATGCCCACCACTGTGCCAATGCCCGCGCCGGCCTGCCAGCCCTGTGGACAACTGCCTGTGGACAACCGAGGGGCGTACGCGGACCGAGCCCGGACGGGCCCCAAGGCTCACCAGGCCGTCACGCCCGGCACTGCTCAGGGTCACCCCGGATAGACCGGAGCCGTCCCCTCCTTGACCACCTTCTGCCACTGGGCCCCGGCCGACAGCCTCACGATCCCGTCCTCCGAGTAGGCCACCAGCGGCAGCCGCTCGTCCTCGGACGCCGCGATCTGCTTCACGCCCGTCAGCGAGGCCGGCGGATTGCCCGCCGGCGTGGAGCCGTCGACCTGCACGTACCGCATCTGCATCACGCCGCCGGACTCCTGTCCCACCAGCACGAGCCGGCTGTCACCGGCCCACGACATGGCTGTGACCTCCTCCAGCTGCGGAGTCACGGAGTGCGGTTCCAGGATGGACACGGTGGGCCGCCCGTCGGCCCCGGTCTCCCGTTCCACGCGTCCGATCCGCAGGGACGTCTTGCCGCCCTTCTCCACGATCAGCGCGATCCGCACCCCGTCGGCGGCGACCCGCACCGCCTCGATGCGCCCGTCGAGGCCCGGCGTGCGCACCTCGACGGGCTCGCCCGCGCCCTTCTGCAGCATCACCAGCCGCGGACGCTTCGGATCACGGTCGGCCACCCACAGATCGCCTCCGCCGTCCCAGCTCGGCGTCGTCAGCCGGTCGTCCGTCGACATGCCCCGACTGGTCAGTACCGCGTTCCCGAGCGAAGCACTGGACGCCAGCGAACCCACGTACAGGTACCGCCCGTCGGCCGAGACCCCGGCCGCGGTGTCCTCGTCACGCGAGACGGCAGCCGCCCGCAGCTTCTTGTCCCCCGTGCCCAGCGCGCCCGGCACCGGGTCGGGTTCGTTGGAGCTGCTGCCGCTCGGCAGGCGGACGAGCCGCTGCTTGCCGTCGATGAAGTACTCGTACTCGGGCTTCTTGCCCGTGCCGTGCGCGGCGATGATCTCGGCCCGGTCCTCGTTCAGCTCGCACAGCTTCTTGCCCGTCGACCCCCGCAGCTCGACCTGGTTCACGCCCGTAGGCGTCAGATCCTGGAGGGTGAACAGCAGCTGCGCCGCCATCCTGGTGCACTGCGCCTGCCCGACCCGGTCGGCCTTGTCGTTCAGCGGAACCGTCAGCTTGTTCTGGTCGTCGGGCGACAGCGAGGTGACGTCCTTCCCGAGCGCCGTGCCCGAGGGGAAGCTCGACGTCGCCACGGGGTCCAGCCAGCGTGTGGGGCCCTTCAGCAGCGCCCGGACCATCGACGTCACGGGATCCACGTTGCTGCGCACGTACACCGGATCGGCGACCGTGCTCAGCTGACCGCCGGTCGCAGCGGGCACGTTCGCGGCGTAGTAGTACTTGTTGACCGACTTGTAGTTGCGCAGGAAATCGGACTTGCCCATGACCACGCCCTGCGGCAGCGAGTCGATGCGCCACTGGTTGGTCTTCTTCACCAACGTGAGGTGCACCGTCCTGCTGTACGCCCCCGAGCTCGGCGCATACGCGTGCTGCCCGTCCACTACGGCGAGCCTGCTGCCGGTCAGTGTGTAGGCGTCGTCGCCCGCCTCCCGGCTACTGGTGTGCTCGGGGACGGTGTTCGGCCCGTCGGAGAGCACCGTGGTGGACTGGTCCGGGTTCCATTTGCCCGACGCGCTGTCGGTCAGATACTTGCGCGCCGTCTCATACTGCGGGTCGTCGCTGGTCAGCGCCTCCAGGAAGCCCTGCACGATCTCCGCGGGCCCGGCGTTCTCGCGCGGCGGCACCGCGAAGACGCGGACCTGAGCGTCCTGCCGGGGCGTGGACTCGACGCCGCTCAGGCCACCACTGTCCGGCATCGAGGCGCACCCGGTCAGCAGTACGGCGCCGCAACCTATGTACACCCCTATGCGCAGTGCGCGCCGTCGGTCGGCCCCCTCAGCGCCCACGAAAGGCCTCCCCTTGCTCCCGCTCGTCCGTCCCGCCCACGCCCTGCGACGGCTCCGGTGTGCCGTCGTCCTGGCGCCGCACGCTCCCGGTGGGCCGCGGCACCACGCGCGCGCCGTTGCCGGGCAGCGCGGTCGGGTCGGCCGTCGGCGTCACCGTGGCCAGCCGCGGCGCGATCGGGTGCCGCGGCGGCACCTGCTCGCTCGAGGCCTGCGCGGGTACCGTGGCGACCTTGCCGGAGCCGCCCTGCGGCAGACCGGCGTCGTTCAGTCCCCGGTTGCGGCGTGAGTCCATAGGCTCCAGGGGTATCGGCGAGCCACGCAGCGACTCGTCCGCCGTCCGCGGCAACGTCAGCCGGAACTGGGACCCGCCGCCCGGCTCGCCCCACGCCTGCAGCCAGCCGCCGTGCAGCCGCGCGTCCTCCAGGGCGATCGACAACCCCAGGCCCGTACCACCGGTGGTACGCGCACGTGCCGGGTCCGCCCGCCAGAAACGGCTGAACACCCGGGTCGCCTCGCCGGGCTTGAGCCCCACGCCGTAGTCGCGCACCGCCACCGCGACCGCGCCGCCCGCCGCCGCGAGCTTGACCACCACATCCTTGCCCTCGCCGTGCTCCACGGCGTTGACAACGAGATTGCGCAGCACCCGCTCGACACGCCGGGCGTCCGCCTCGGCCACGACGGGCTGCTGGTCGCCGACGACACGGATCTGCGTGCCCTTGCGCTCGGCGAGCGGCTCGGCCCCGCTCACCACGCGTCGCACCACGTCGCGCAGGTCGATCGGTTCGGCCTCCAGCGCCGCCGCGCCCGCGTCGAAGCGGCTGATCTCCAGCAGGTCCGCGAGCAGCGACTCGAACCGGTCCAGCTGGTCGGCCAGCAGCTCCGCCGACCGCGCGGTCACCGGGTCGAAGTCGGCGCGTGCCTCATGGATGACGTCGGCCGCCATCCGCACGGTCGTCAGCGGCGTCCTCAGCTCGTGCGACACGTCCGACACGAACCGCCGCTGCATCCGCGACAGGTCCTCCAGCTGCTGGATCTTCAGCTGCAGGTTCTGCGCCATCTTGTTGAAGGCCTCGCCCAGACGGGCGATGTCGTCCTCGCCGGTGACCTTCATACGTTCCTGCAGACGCCCGGCGGACAGCCGTTCGGCGATGCCCGCAGCCATCCGGACCGGTGTGACGACCTGGCGCACCACGAGCCAGGCGATGGCCCCGAGCAGGACGACGACGAAGAGCCCGGCGGTGGCGAGCGTCCCCTTCACCAGGCTGAGCGACTTCTCCTCCTGCGTGAGCGGGAAGAGGTAGTACAGCTGGTACGGATCCCCGTTCGGGTCGTTGATCTGCTTGCCGATGATGAGCCCCGGCTGCGGATCGCGGCCGCTGTCCGTGTAGACGATGCGGGTGTAGCTCTGAGCCACGCCCATACCGGCGTCGACGCGCTTGCGCAGGCCGTCCGGCACGCTCTGGCTCGGGTCCACGCCGCCCGACGCGCGCGGGCCCAGGCCCCGGTTGTCGTTGTCCGCGGCGGTCGTGCTGAGCGTGACCACGTCGAAAGCACCCTGGCCACCGCTGGAAAGCGACTCGACGAGGTCACCCATCCACCCGCTGACGTTCTGCACGGGGCTGTTGCCCGGGCCGGCGTTGTCGTCGCCGCTCGCGCTGGCCGCGCTGTCGGCCTTCTGCCCGGCCACCGTGAAACCGCCGACGGCCTGGCTCTGGGACGCCTTCACCTTGGCGTCCAGCAGACCGTTGCGCACCTGACCGATGACGACGAAGCCCAGCAGCAGCACCACGCCGAGCGACATCAGCAGGGTCGTGACGACGATCTTGAGCTGGATGTTGCGCCGCCACAGCCGCATCACGGGCAGCAGCGGACGACGTACCCAGCGCATGAGCAGACGGAGGACCGGGCTGCCCTGGACTCCGCCCTGGAGCAGCCCGCCCTCGAAGAACCTTTCCCACCCGGAGTCCGTCGTCCGCCGTCCGACAGGCCGCTCCGGACGGGTCCCCGGCCGACCGGGCGCCGAAGCGGCACTGTCCCGCGTCATATCAGCTCGGTCCCGCCTTGTAACCGACGCCACGGACGGTCACCACGATCTCCGGCCGCTCCGGGTCCTTCTCGACCTTGGAGCGCAGCCGCTGGACGTGGACGTTGACGAGGCGGGTGTCCGCCGCATGGCGGTAACCCCAGACCTGCTCCAGCAGGACCTCGCGGGTGAACACCTGCCACGGCTTGCGCGCCAGCGCCACCAGCAGGTCGAACTCCAGCGGCGTCAGCGCGATCGACTGCCCGTCCCGCTTCACGGAGTGACCGGCCACGTCGATGACGAGGTCGCCGATGGCGAGCTGCTCGGGCGCCGGCTCCTCCGACCTCCGCAGCCGCGCCCGGATACGGGCCACGAGCTCCTTCGGCTTGAACGGCTTCACGATGTAGTCATCCGCGCCCGACTCCAGGCCGACCACTACGTCCACGGTGTCGCTCTTCGCCGTCAGCATCACGATCGGCACGCCGGACTCAGCCCTGATCAGACGGCACACCTCGATGCCGTCCCGCCCGGGCAGCATCAGGTCGAGCAGCACGAGGTCGGGCTTGGTCTCACGGAAAGCGGCCAGCGCCTTGTCACCGTCGGCTACGAAAGACGGCTCAAAACCTTCACCACGCAGCACGATGCCGAGCATCTCGGCCAGTGCGGTGTCGTCGTCGACGACAAGGACTCGTCCCTTCATAAACGACATCATCCCATTAACTAAATTGTTACCTGGCGTGACCTGTCACACAGCGCGGCGAGAGCCTCGGCTGTCACGGGCGATACGACGCCCTCCTCGGTGACGATCGCCGTCACCAGTTCCGGCGGCGTCACGTCGAACGCCGGGTTGTACGCCTGGGTCCCCAGGGGTGCCACCGGTATCCCGCCTCCCGCTTCCGTTCCTGCCACCGGCACCTGAGGTGCGGTGACCTCCGTCACCTCATGACCGGCCCTTTGCTCGACCTCGATGGAGGCCCCGTCCGGGGTGTCCGGATCCACCGTCGTCACCGGCGCCACCACGATGAACGGCACATGGTGATACCTGGCCAGCACCGCAAGCGGATAGCTCCCCACCTTGTTCGCCACCGATCCGTCGGCCGCGATCCGGTCCGCCCCGATCAGTACCGCATCCACCTCCCCGGCCGCGAACAGGGAGCCTGCCGCATTGTCCGTGAGCAAGGTGTACGCCATCCCGTTGCGGGCCGCCTCGTACGCCGTCAAGCGAGCACCCTGCAGCAACGGCCGCGTCTCGTCCACCCACAGCCTGCGCAGCCGCCCCGCCCGGTGTGCCTCCAGCGTCACCGCGAACGCAGTGCCCTCGCCGCCGGACACCAGCGCCCCGGTGTTGCAGTGCGTGAGCACCCGGTGCCCGCCACCCGGCAGCAGCTCGTCCAGCAGCGCAAGCCCGTGCCGCGCCATCCGTGCGCTGGCCTCGGCGTCCTCCCGGTGCAGCGTCCGCGCCGCGGCAAGCGCAGCCTCGGCGGCCTGCCGCTGGTCGCCGCCGTCGGCGAGCGCGGCCCGGTACGCGGTCCGGGCCCTGCGCACGCCGACGGCGAGGTTCACCGCGGTGGGCCGGGCTCCCGCCAGCGCGGCGGCGGCCTCGTCCACGTCGAATCCGCGCGCGGCGGCGAGCGCGACGCCGTACGCACCGGCGATCCCGAGCACCGGCGCACCGCGCACGGCGAGGGTGCGGATCGCGTCCACCAGCGCGGGCGCATCCGTGCACACGAGCTCGACCTCCTCGGCCGGCAGCCTTCTCTGGTCGAGAAGGACCAGTACAGGGCCTTCGGGCGGCTCGTCCCAGCGGATCGCCGGTATCCCGGCCGACTGCTTGTCCTTGTCGGATCGCACGTACTGATCAGCCATGCGGTCAGTCTGCCCCGTATGCGGCCGACAATTGAAGGCATGCAGCCCGCACCACCCCCGGTTCTTTCACGGCCACACCGTGGCACGATGGCTGCCAACTCGCCGCCGCAACCGCGGACGGGCACCGTGAAGGAGCGACGATGAAAGACACTCCGGGCTGGGCCTCGCCCGGATCTGCCCCCTCCGACGGGCAGCAGCCGGGCACATTCGGCACGCAGCCCCCGGAGCAGCCCTCGGACCACGGCGGCACCGATCAGCCGCAGCCGCCGACAAACTGGTCCAAGGAGCAGCCCCCGCCCGGGCAGTGGACCGCTCCCCAACCGCAGGGCCCAGGCCAGGCTCCGCCATCGCCTCCGCCCGGACCGGGCTGGGGCGGTCCCCCTCCCGCCGGTCCCGGTGGCCCTGGTGGCGGATACGGCGGCTGGGGCGGCCCCAATCAGGGCTTCGGCGGCCCCCAGGGCTGGGGCGGCAACTGGGGTCCGCCCCGCGCGGCCAAGCCCGGAGTGATCCCGCTGCGCCCGCTCGGCGTCGGTGAGATCCTCGACGGCGCGGTCTCCACCATGCGCACCTACTGGCGCACGGTCGTCGGCATCTCGCTGACCATCTCGGTCGTCACGGAGATCGTCGTCATCCTGGTCCAGGGTTTCGCCCTGAACGACAGGGCAAACACAAACGTCTTCAACGAACGCAACCCCTCCCCGAGCGAGCTGAGCCGCGCCCTGGGCGACTCGCTGCTGACCTCCGGCGCCGTCTTCGTGGTCGCCCTGCTGGGCACCATCGTTGCGACGGCCCTGCTCACGACCGTCACCAGCCGGGCCGTGCTCGGCAGGCCGGTGACCACCGCGGAGGCGTGGCATGACGCCCGCCCGCAACTGGCCAGGCTGTTGGGGCTCACTCTCCTGCTGCCGCTCATGGCCTTCGCGATCATCGCGGTGGGCGCGCTGCCCGGCATCCTCGTCGCGGTGGCCGGATCGGCCGCCGCGGGTGCCGCGCTGGCCCTCCTCGGCGGCCTCGCCGGCGGTGTCGTCGCCCTGTGGATCATGATCCGCTTCTCGCTCGCCTCCCCCGCGCTGATGCTGGAGAAGCAGAGCATCCGCAAGTCGATGAGCCGCTCCGCGAAGCTGGTGCGCGGCTCGTGGTGGCGGGTCTTCGGGATTCAGCTGCTCGCGCAGATCATCGCGAGCATCGTGGCGTCGATGGTCGTACTTCCGTTCGCCCTCATCGCAGGGGTGCTCAGCGGCTCCGGTTTCAGCAGCTTCTTCAACGGCAGCGGCGGCAACATCGGCTGGACGTTCCTCATCGTCAGCGGGATCGGCTCGGTGATCGGACGTATGCTCACCTTCCCGATCACCGCCGGAGTGAGCGTGCTCCTCTACATCGACCAGCGCATCCGCCGCGAGGCCCTCGACCTCGACCTGGCCCGCGCCGCCGGCGTCCAGGGCTACGGCTCCGACGCCCCCGGCACCACCCCGGGGAGCTGATGGGGTGAGCTTGACGGGGGGAGTACTGCGGGTCGTACCGGTGCTGTGGCGCTCGGGCGACGAACCGCCGGTGACGATCTCGCGCGACCCCGCGCGCGAGGCGGCCCGGCGAGAGCTGTCCAAGCGGATGTACCACGAGAACGACCCGAGCCTGTTCCAGCGCGCCCTGAACGCCTTCTGGGACTGGCTGGACCGGCTCTTCGGAGCCGCCTCGACCGCGGCGCCCGGCGGCACTGTCGGCCTCATCGTCATCGTGCTGGCGGTCCTGGCACTCGTCGGGGCCCTGTGGTGGCGCCTGGGCACCCCGCGCCGCATGCCCACCTCGTCCGCGGCACTCTTCGACGACCGCCCCCGCAGCGCCGCCGAACACCGCGCGGCCGCCGAGGCGCACGCCGCCCAGGGCCACTGGAACCAGGCCGTCCAGGAACGCATGCGCGCCATCGTCCGCTCCCTGGAAGAGCGCGCCCTGCTCGACGTACGCCCAGGCCGCACCGCCGACGAGGCCGCCTCCGAAGCCGGCCGCACCCTGCCCGACCACGCGGACCGACTGCGCGCCGCCGCCCGGGACTTCGACGACGTCACATACGGCGGCCGGACCGCGGGCGAAGGAATGTACCGCCGGCTCACCACCCTCGACGACGAGTTGGAGCGTGCCAGGCCCCACCTCACCAGCAGCGCCCTCAACACGGTGGCCAACGCCCGCCAGGGAGCCGCCGGATGACCGCCGAGGCAACGCTTCCATCCACCTCGGCCTC
Source organism: Streptomyces sp. NPDC001634 (assembly GCF_040298185.1). Taxonomy (NCBI): domain Bacteria; kingdom Bacillati; phylum Actinomycetota; class Actinomycetes; order Kitasatosporales; family Streptomycetaceae; genus Streptomyces; species Streptomyces sp. NPDC001634. The sequence goes on from NZ_JBEOZU010000155.1 coordinate 8,365, forward strand.
CCCCACGGTGCGCCAGGTGTGGACCCGCTCGCGCGGTGTGCTGCTCGCCGTCGTGCTCATCCTGATCGGTGCCGTCGCGATCGCCGTCGTCCGCTCCGACACTCATCACGGCCGACTCGATCCGCGCTCCGCCGACCCCTACGGCAGCCGCGCCGTCGCCGCACTCCTCGCCGACCGGGGCGTGTCCACCCGCATGGTCACCACCCTCGACGAGGCCCGCACCGCCGTCGGCACCGACACCACACTCCTCGTCGTCGTGCCCGATCTGCTGACGCACCGTCAACAGGAGCTGCTGCACAAGGCGACGCAGAACTCCGGCGGCCGAACGATCCTGATCGCCCCCGAGACATCCGTCGGCATCCTCGCCCCCGGAGTCTCGGCCGACCCCGCCATCAGCATCGACTGGACACTGGACCCCGAGTGCCGGCTGAGCGCCGCCCGGCGAGCGGGCACCGCAGACACCGGTGGGGTCCGCTACCTCACGAGCGTCGCCCACGCCGACACGTGCTACCCCAGCGACGGCCTGCCCACCCTGGTGCGCCTCCCGGCCGCCTCCGGGGGCGGCGACACCGTCGTACTCGGCGCGCCCGACATCCTCTTCAACAACAGCCTCGACAAGGAGGGCAACGCCTCGCTCGCCCTCCAACTGCTGGGTTCCCGCTCCCACTTGGTCTGGTACCTCCCCTCGCTCTCCGACGCCTCGGCCACCGACTCGGGGAAGAAGAGCTTCTTCGACCTGCTCCCCTCGGGCTGGCTCTGGGGCACACTCCAGCTCTTCATCGCCGCAGCCCTGGCCGCCTTCTGGCGGGCACGCCGACTGGGCCCCCTCGTACCGGAAAAACTCCCCGTCGCGATCCGCGCCTCCGAAACCGTCGAAGGCCGCGCCCGCCTCTACCGCAAGGCCGGCGCCCGTGACCGCGCGGCCACCGCTCTGCGCTCCACCACCCGCACTCGCCTCGCCCCCCTCGTAGGCGTCCCCGTCGCCCAGGCGCACGCGCCCGAAGCCCTGCTCCCCGCGCTGTCCGCCCACCTCCACGGCGACGGACAGTCCCTGCATTCCCTCCTCTTCGGCCCGCCGCCCGGCGACGACGCGGCCCTGATCGCCCTCGCCGACCAACTCGACGCCCTCGAAAGAGAGGTACGCCGTCCATGATGGCCCCGACCACTGACAACGCCGGGTACACCGGGGACCCGGGCACCGCCCGCACCTCCCTGGAGGCCCTGCGCGCCGAGATCGCCAAAGCCGTGGTCGGCCAGGACCCCGCCGTGACCGGCCTCGTCGTCGCCCTCCTCTGCCGCGGACACGTTCTCCTTGAAGGAGTCCCCGGGGTCGCCAAAACGTTGCTCGTCCGCGCGCTCGCGTCCGCACTCGAACTCGACACCAAGCGGGTTCAGTTCACTCCGGACCTGATGCCCAGCGACGTCACCGGCTCCCTCGTCTACGACGCCCGGACGGCCGAGTTCTCCTTCCAGCCGGGCCCGGTCTTCACCAACCTCCTCCTCGCCGACGAAATCAACCGCACCCCGCCCAAGACCCAGTCGTCCCTCCTCGAAGCCATGGAGGAGCGTCAGGTCACGGTCGACGGCACCCCGCGGCTGCTCCCCGAGCCGTTCCTGGTCGCCGCAACGCAGAACCCGGTCGAATACGAAGGCACCTACCCCCTGCCGGAAGCCCAACTGGACCGCTTCCTCCTCAAACTGACGATCCCTCTCCCCTCGCGCCAGGACGAGATCGACGTCCTCACCCTCCACGCCGAGGGTTTCAACCCGCGCGACCTGCGCGCCGCCGGCGTACGCCCCGTGGCGAACGCTGCCGACCTCGACGCCGCACGCGCCGCCGTCGCCAAGACGACGGTCTCCCCCGAAATCACCGCTTACGTCGTCGACATCTGCCGCGCCACCCGCGAATCCCCGTCCCTCACCCTCGGCGTGTCACCCCGCGGCGCAACCGCGCTCCTTGCCACCGCTCGGGCCTGGGCCTGGCTGACAGGTCGTGACTACGTGATCCCAGACGACGTAAAGGCGTTGGCGCTTCCGACGCTCCGTCACCGCGTCCAGCTCCGCCCTGAGGCGGAGATGGAGGGCGTGACCGCAGACTCGGTCATCAACGCGATCCTTGCTCACGTCCCCGTCCCCCGCTGATGGCACTCACCGGACGCGCCGCGCTCCTGGCGGCACTTGGCACCCTCCCGGTCGGCATCTGGGAACCCAGCTGGACCGGCATCCTCGCCGTCAACGGCCCACTCGCCCTGGCGTGCGCCTGTGACTTCGCACTGGCCGCACCCGTACGCCGCCTGGGCCTGACACGTTCCGGCGACACCTCCGTACGCCTTGGCGAGACGGCGGATGTGACGCTCACCGTCACCAACCCGTCCCGCCGTCCCCTGCGCGCCCGACTACGCGATGCCTGGCCGCCCAGCAGTTGGCAGCCCGGCACTGAAGTGGCCGCGTCCCGCCACCGTCTGACGGTCCCTCCGGGCGAGCGACGCCGGCTCACGACACGTCTGCGCCCCACGCGCCGCGGCGACCGTCACGCGGACCGCGTCACGATCCGCTCGTACGGCCCACTCGGTCTCTTTTCCCGCCAGGGCACCCACACGGTGCCGTGGACGGTGCGCGTCCTACCACCCTTCACCAGCCGCAAGCACCTTCCCTCCAAGCTGGCCCGCCTCCGCGAACTCGACGGTCGCACCAGCGTGTTGACGCGTGGGGAGGGAACGGAATTCGACAGTCTGCGCGAGTACGTCCCCGGGGACGACACCCGCTCCATCGACTGGCGCGCGACAGCACGCCAGAACACCGTCGCGGTACGCACCTGGCGCCCCGAACGCGACCGCCACATCCTTCTGGTCCTGGACACGGGCCGTACCTCCGCCGGACGGGTCGGCGACGCACCACGCCTGGACGCCTCCCTGGACGCGGCGCTCCTGCTGGCCGCGCTGGCCTCCCGGGCCGGCGACCGGGTGGACCTGCTCGCCTATGACCGCCGCATCCGCGCCCTCGTCCAGGGCCGCGCCGCCCGCGACGTCCTGCCGTCCCTGGTCAACGCGATGGCGACGCTGGAGCCGGAACTCATCGAAACGGATGCCCGTGGTCTCACAGCGACGGCACTGCGTACGTCTCCGCACCGCTCCTTGATCGTCCTGCTGACCACCCTCGACACGGCCCCCGTCGAGGAGGGGCTCCTCCCGGTGCTGTCCCGCCTCACCCAGCGGCATACGGTCCTGCTCGCATCGGTCGCCGATCCGCACGTCGCTCAAATGGCGACGGCTCGGGGCAGCACGGACGCGGTGTACGAGGCTGCTGCGGGGGCCCACGCCCAGGCGGAACGTGCGCGCACGGCGGAGCAGCTACGGCGGCACGGGGTCACCGTCGTGGACGCGACGCCGGAGGAGCTGGCGCCGGCATTGGCGGACGCGTACCTGGCGCTGAAGGCGGCGGGTCGTCTCTGAATTCGGGGGTGGGTGGTGGGTCGCGGCATCACCCTCTGAACGCAGAAAACCCCGCACCGTGAGGTGCGGGGTTTTCTTCAAGAATTGTTCGGCGGTGTCCTACTCTCCCACAGGGTCCCCCCTGCAGTACCA
>NZ_JBEOZU010000156.1:0-11672 GCF_040298185.1 Streptomyces sp. NPDC001634
TCGGACCGCCCAGGCCGGACACGGCACCCGAAGGCGTGAGGAACGCCGCCCCCGCATCCCCGGACCACGGACACGATCCGATGGCGCCGGGTGCGGAGTGAAAGCGGCCGACCAGCGTGCCCAACACCGTTCGGGGCACGCGGCTGAGCATGGGTCCTGGCAACAGGACTCACTCCCACTCAGTCTTTAGGAACGGTGTGCGAGCTGCGGTCAAGCAGGTCGATGAGCCCACGAGGTCGCCGCGCTCATCACGGACCACACGTCCTGCGGTGGTGGCACTTGGAGCCGGTTGGCTGGGTGCTCCGGGTGGGGGTGGCGGTGGGCCTCTTTCGGTCGGTCTTGTCGTCCCGCTTGCCGTGGGTCGCGGAGGGAGAGGGGGACGCGCCGGGTTCGTCGGCGCCCTGGCCGAGGGGGGCGGGTGCCGGGAAGGGGGTGTCGGGGACGCCGACAAGGGCGTCGCTCATGTACTGGGTCCAGATCTCGGTGGGGATGTCGCCGCCGAACACCTTCTGCAGGCCGCCGACGCCTACCAGCGATTGCAACTGGGGGTGCTTCGGGTCCTCTCTGAAGAGGACCACGGAGGTGGCGAGTTGGGGGGTGTACCCGATGAACCAGGCCGATCGGTAGTCGTCGGTGGTTCCCGTCTTGCCTGCGGCCGTCCTGCCGAGGGCTTGGGCCTTGGTGCCGGTGCCCCGGGTGATGACGCCCCGGAGCACGTCGGTCACGTTGTCGGCGACTGCCGTCGGCAGGGCCCGTATGGGGGTGGGGGCGGTGAAGCCGGTCAGTACCGAGCCGTTGTGGGTCACCTTGGTCACCGAGTACGGGGTGGTCCGCATGCCGTCGGCGGCGAAGGTCGCGTAGACGCCTGCCATGCGGATCGCGCTCGGTGTCGAGGTGCCTATGTAGAAGCCGGCGCTGGGGGCGGCCAGGCTTCCGGAGCGCAGGCCGAGGCCTTTCGCCGTGTTCGCCACGTTCTCGTAGCCGACGTCCTCTCCCAGTTGCACGTACGGCGTGTTGACCGACTGCTCCATCGCCTTGCGCAGATCGATGTAGCCCCAGCGGTAGTCGGTGTCGTTGTGCTGGTGGAGGAGCCCGGTGGGGTCCTTGGTGTCGGTGACGTAGTTGCCCTGCTGGTCCTTGATCTGGATGCCGTCGTCGCCGTTGAACTTGCTGGACGGGGTGATCGGCTGTGCGGGCTTGCCGGGTTGCATGACGGCTCCGTACTGGAGCGCGGCGGCGAGGACGATCGGTTTGAAGGTCGACCCCACGGGGACACCGGAGGTGTCGGCGTTGTCCGAGAAGTGAGCCTGGTCGAAGCCCGGACCGCCGTAAACGGCCAGGATCTTGCCTGTCTTGGGATCCACCGAGGCGGCTCCGGCCTGGACGTCCCGGTCGACCGGCCGGTGGGCGGGGTCGAGGCGTTGCTTGCGTACCGTTGCGACGGCCCGGGCCAGTTGCGCCGTTTTCTTCCTGTCGAAGGTGGTGTGGATCTGGTAGCCACCCCGGCTCAGGCTGCCGTCGGTGATGGTGGGGTTGTGCGACTGGAGGTACGACCTGGCCAGTTGGACCAGGTAGCCGGTCTGACCCGTGAACCCCGAACCGGCGGTCCATTTCCTGGGCACCGGGAAGCCCTCGGCTGCGTATCGGGCGCGCTGTTGCTCAGTGAGTTTGCCGGTCTTCACCATCCGGTCGAGCACCCAGGACCAGCGTGCCTGCGCCTGCGCCTTGGCCGTGGGGTCGGAGTCCGCGTACTGGAAGAGGCTCGGCTCGTTGACCGCCGCCGCGAGAAAGGCTCCCTGGCTCACGTTGAGCTTCTCCACCGGGAGGTTGTAGTACATGCGGGCGGCGGCCTGGATGCCGTTGGCCTGGCGGCCGAAGAAGCAGGTGTTCAGATATCCCTGGAGGATCTGCTGCTTGGTCATGACGGCGCCGATCTTGGATGAGATCAGCAGTTCCTTGAACTTGCGCGAGATCGTCTGCGACTGGTCGAGGTAGGTGTTCTTGACGAACTGCTGGGTGATCGTCGATCCGGACTGGACGGAGTCGCCCTCGGCCATGTGGAGGACGGCGCGGGCGATGCCCTGCGGGTCGATTCCCGGGTCGGTGTAGAAGGACGAGTTCTCCGCGGCGATGAAGTCCCACTGCACGTCCGCGGGCACCTGCGCGAGGGTCACGTTCTGGCGGTTGACGCTGCCGTCGGTCGCCAGCACGGTGCCGTCGGACCAGTAGTAGACGTTGTTCTGCAGCAGCGTCGTGGGGTTGGGGTCGGGGATGGTGACCGTGGCGTAGGCATAACCGATGGCCGCTGCCGTGGCGCCGAAGAAGATCAGGAAGAACGCCAGCACCTGACGCACCGACGGCAGCCAGCGGCGCGGACCCGTCCTGTTCTGGCGCGGGTAGTCGATCCAACGTTTCTTCTGCGGCGCCGCTCTCCGGGCGCGGCGCGACGTGCCCTGTCCGGGGGCCTGGTGCCGTGAGGTCCGGCGGCCTGCGGCGCGGTCACCCGCGGCACGGTCGCCGACGATGGTGCGCTGCGGCGGTCGGCGTCGGTGTCCGCTCATGGGCTCGGATCACTGTCCTTTCAGTACCACTGCGTTGTTTCGTACGGTGCGGGCTGCCGGAAACCGTCGTGGGGTGGGGGCTGCGGAAAGCCGTCGTACGGGGCCGGATTCGGAAAGCCGCCGTACGGGGCCGGCTGCTGAGAGGAGTCGTAGTACGGTGCCGGCTGCTGGGGGGCGTCGTACGGTGCCGGCTGCGGAAAGCCGGGCTCCTGCGCGAACGGGTCGCTGTTGGGCGCACCGGCGCCCACCGGGGCCTGCAGGCTGCCGTACCGCTCCATGCGCTGCCATCGCAGCCGTGAGCCCGACACGGCGGTGAAGACGGACTGGATCACCACCAGGTACATCAGCTGCCGGTAGACGAACTGCTGCAGCGGCAGGCTCCACAGGGGGCCCGCGCGTTCTCCGTCCAGGCGGAACGCGTACAGGCCCATCATGAGTTGCAGCAGCAGGAAGGCGAGCCACAGCCCGATGATCCGCACAGGGTCGAGGAAGAGCAGCCCGTACAGGGCGAAGATGTCCACGACGGGTGCGAGCAGGGGCAGCAGTACCTGGAAGAGCAGCAGATAGACGAGGCCTCGACGGCCCAGTTTTCCGGCCGCGCCGCGCTGCACCAGCGCGCCGCGGTGCTTCCACATCGCCTGCAGGGTGCCGTAGCACCAGCGGTACCGCTGCCGCCACAGGGCGTTCAGTGACGCGGGCGCCTCGGTCCAGGCCTTCGCGCCCTCCTCGTACACCACGCGCCAGCCGTCGCGGCACAGTGCCATGGTGAGGTCGGTGTCCTCGGCGAGGGTGACGTCGCTGACTCCGCCGAGGTCCAGCAGCGCCCGGCGACGGAACGCGCCGACCGCTCCGGGTACGGTCGGCATGCATTCGGCGAGGTCGAACAGGCGGCGGTCGAGGTTGAACCCGACCACGTACTCGATGTGCTGCCAGCGGCCCAGCATGCCACCGCGGTTGACGACCTTGGCGTTGCCCGAGACGGCGCCCACCCGGGGATCGGCGAAGGGCTGCACGATCGTGCGGACGGTGTCGGGTTCGAAGACCGTGTCGCCGTCGACCATGACCACCAGGTCGCAGGTGGCGGCGGCGAGTCCGGTGTTCAGTGCGGCGGGCTTGCCCGCGTTCTGCTGCCGGATCACCCGCACGGGCAGGCGGAGCGATTCCACCAGGTCGGCGGTGCCGTCGGTCGAACCGTCGTCCACCACGATGATCTCGACCGGATGGTCCGAGGCGAGCAGTGAGCGCACGGCTGCCTCGATCCCGGCGCTCTCGTTGTACGCGGGGACGATGACGCTGACCGGCGCGGTCACCGGCGGCCCCCAGGACCGGCCCCGGCGGCTGTTCCGCAAACGCCGGTGCCGCCGGGCGGCGATCACCACGACCACCGCGCGCAGCACACTGATCACTCCGGCCGCGTACATCAGCACGCCCAGCAGCCACACAGCCCAGTCGCCGCCCTGAAGCACCTTGACGAGGGCCAGCCCCTGCAGATGCTCGCCGAACCCGGCGGGCTGAACGGGGGCGGCCATGCCGACCGCGTCGGAAACCGTCGCGAACTTGAAGCCCTGCGCCTTCAGACGCGGAACCAGGGCGCTCAGTGCGGCGACGGTCTGGGACCGGTCACCGCCGGCGTCGTGCATCAGCACGATCTGCCCTGCGTGGCCGTGCGGTGTCGTATTTGCGAGGATGCGGTCGACTCCGGGGCGCTGCCAGTCCTCGGCGTCCCGGGTGGAGAGCACCGTGACATAGCCTGCCGCGTCGGCCTGCTCGAGGACGGACCAGTCGGCGTTGTCCAGTGCGTCGTTCTCCGAGGAGTACGGCGGCCTCAGCAGTGCGGTGGTGACCCCCGCGGCGCCGGCCACCGCCAGCTGCGTCTCGCGCAGCTCCAGGGAACGCTGCCAGGGGGCGAGGCGGGCCAGGTCGGGATGAGTGAAGGTGTGGATGCCGATCTGGTTGCCGTCGGCGACGATCCGGCGGACCAGTTCCGGGTGGGCGACGACCTGGGTCCCGACGACGAAGAAGGTCGCGTGCACATGGTTGCGGCGCAGCACGTCCAGAATCCGCGGCGTCCATACGGGGTCCGGGCCGTCGTCGAAGGTCAGCGCGATGGTGCGGGCCTTCACCCGGGCGGTGTGCGCAGAGGTTGCGGCGTTCGCGATCACGGGGCCGCCATGGACCACCTGGCTGGGCACCATGTCGTTCCGGCCACGGGCGCCGGTCACGTCGTCCGAACTGATACCGAACATGTGGTGGGTGTAACCCTGCAGAAGCAGGGCCGCCGACAGGGTCACAGCGAGCACGCTCAGCAGCAGCCAATGGGTGCGGGGTGTGATCTGGCGGGTGCGGCTGTGGCGACGAGGAGAGGGATGGTGGCGTCGGCGTTCGGTCACGTCAGAGGGCCTTGGATCACTTCACGGGCTTGTGGGACGAGCCGATCGCGCGGCCCTTGGAGGTGGGGTGGGCGGTCGGGGTCGGGGACGTGATGCCGGTGGGCAGCGCACTGGGCGTGGAGGTGGCCGCGGAAGAGGTCGAGGTCGTCGGCCGGCCGGTAGGGCTGGAGGTCTGCGCCGCTGTGGGGCGGGAGCTCTTCTGCGCCGCGGTGGAACTCCCGCTCCCTGCCGAGTGGCCGGCGCCGGAAGAGGAGTCGGGGGCGGACGCGTGGGGCGTGGTCGGGTGCTTGGAGTCCGGCTGCGGGACGAACGGAGCACTGAGGCTGGGGCCGCCCAGCAGGGTGCTGATCAGCAGGGCGACGTAGCCGCCGGCGGGGATCACCAGCAGCCGGGCGGCGCGCAGCACGCGGCGCTGGCGCCGCCCCGAGGAATCGACGAAGACGGGCTGCACCGACTCGCTCTTCGGCGTGTTGTCCGGTTCTGGTGCGGGAGGCCCGGGTCTGTCGAGTTCTGGGGGCGGCACGGTGAGGACGTCGCCAGGAGGAGCGTCCCACGTCGCCGTGACGGGGCCCGGCCCGGCGGCGTAGAGATGCATCCCGGCGGCGTAGGGGTCCATCGTCGCCGGATGGGCGTTACCCGTCGAGTGCGTCCACTGCGCGCGTCGCACCGGGTCCCAGGCATGCGCGGCCGTGTCGGGAGTGGCGCTGCCGCTGTACCCGTAGCCGTAGGCATACGCGTACCCGGCGCCGCCGTACGGATCCTCGCCGTACGCTCTGCCGCTTTCGTCCGTCCACTGCACGAGTCGTGCCCCCTGTCCCTGGCCGACCGATGCGGTCGTCCGCATAGAAAGAGCCAACTCGGCCGGAAGTGTTACACCTCGGCCTCGCAGCGCGGAACTACTCCACCGAAAGGTGCCATCCGGACGGGAGGTGAGCAATCGGTCCATCTGTCTCAAGCAGGCAGCCGCTTCACCACCGCCTCCCCGTATTCGGCCGTCTGCGCATAGAACGCCGTCAGCTCCCGGTGCGCCGCCGCGAAGGCGCCTCGTGTCTCGGGCTCCGCGGTCACGCCGCCGTAGCGCGGCAGCAGTTCGTCGCGGGCGAAGATCCACAGCGCGTCGAAGTCGGCCATCGTCAGGAACCTGGCCACCCGGTGCGCCTGGGCCGCCGTCAGCACCAGGAACGGCGGCCTGTGCCGGTCGGGGTGGAACACCGGCCGGCCGCCGAGCACCACCTGGGACTTGGGCTCGGCCTCCGTGCGATGCGGGGGAGCGCCGGCGTAGAGGAGCTCCTGATCCAGATATCTCTTGTCCAGCACCTCCTCGCGGTGCCCGCCGACCCGGCGCCGGACGGCCTCCCAGTCATCCTCGAACAATCGTTCAAGCCAGTTCACGCTGTTGCGCAGTGCCGGGGGCGGCACCGCTCGCAAATGGAAGTACGTGTTCATCACAGAAGGAGCGCACTGGGGCACCGAAGCATCACTCCGCCCGACGGCCGCCCCGGACGGAATCCCGGTCACCGAGTGACGAATCGGCCGCTGACCTCGCTACTCCGTATGTGACGACACAGCAGGAGACGAGACCCCATGCCGCGGCCAAGCCCGCGCGGTGGGCGGCGGACACGGTGGCGACGATGCGGGAGGGGGCGCGGCTGCGCCTCGACTACTCGGCACAGAGCCTGTGGCGCGTCGACCGGATGATCGACGACCTGCGGCGGGAGGAGACGCCCTACGCCGCTGTGGAGAGCGTGCTGCGCGGGTTCGGGGCGTACGCGGGTGAGGTGATCGTCCGCCAGGCGGACGCCGAGTGGTGGGCGGCGGGTGACGACCACTGCATCCGCACCGCCGACGGACAGCTGTGGGATCCCATCGCCGAGGCCCGCCGGTGCTTCGCCGGACACGGCTCGCTGCGGCTGCTGTGCCGCGACGCGACGGCGGGCGCACCCGAACCCTGGGGTCGGCGGCCCCGGTGAGGTCCGTGATCCGCGCCTGACCGCCCGCCGTCGGTCCGATGCGCGTGTGGGGTGGCCGGGCCCCCGGGAGGTGGGCGGGGCCCGGCCACCTCGTCTCTCCACGTGCCGCTTCCGGGGGGAGTCAAGAGCCGCACGGGGAGAGGTCTGGGGGCGGGTTGCGGTCCCGGCATACGGCCGGGCGGTGATCGGTGGCCGGTTCGGCGCGAACTCGGCACTCACAAAGCGCACGACCGACGGGAAACGTCACCCGGCCGCGACCGTGCCGGTCGCACACCGCCGTCCGCGTACCGGATCCGCGGGGCGCCGTCGAACTGTCACGCCATCCGGGTCCCGGGCGCGGGTCCATGTCCGACTCGGGGCACGGCTCTTGGAGCTGCCGCACCAGCGGCTGTGCGCCAGGAGTGCCGTCGGCGACGTGAAGGGCGCTTGATGCGTTGTGACATTTCTGTGACGACGGACGCTGGTCTCCATGGGGCCGTCGATACGACCGAAACGCATCGGACGGCACGGACTCGCCATGAACCCGGTACGAACGAGGACAGTCTTGGGCCAGGCACGACAACCCCGGCGCGTACAGGCGTACGACGGGGAATTGGGCGCAGCCGTCGCGCGGGCCCAGGACGGGGACGAGACCGCTTTCGCGGTCGCCTACCGGATCGTGCAACCAGGCCTGCTCGGCTATCTGCGCGGATTTGTCGGGGACGACGCAGAGGATGTGGCGTCCGACGCCTGGCTGGAGATCGCCCGGGACCTCGGCCGGTTCAAGGGGGACGGGGCCGGTTTCCGTGGCTGGACGGCGGCCATCGCCCGGCACCGGGCACTGGACCATCTGCGCCGCCAGCGCGTGCGGCCCCGGTCGGGGGCGCTCGAACAGGACGTACTGGACCTGCCCGGCCCGCACAGCACCCATGACCAGGCCCTGGAGTCCCTCTCCACCGCGCGCGCCCTGGAACTGGTCCGCGAGCTGCCGCAGGACCAGGCCGAGGCCGTGCTGCTGCGCGTCGTCGTCGGACTGGACGGGCCCGCGGCCGCGCGCGTCCTCGGCAAGCGCCCCGGCGCGGTGCGCACCGCCGCGCACCGGGGCCTGAAACGCCTCGCCCGTCGGCTGGGCATCGACGACGCGGCGGACGGAGGTGTGACGGATGAGGATTCCCGGACGCTGGGGGAATCGAAGTGAACGACGACAGCGGCAGTGGGCAGGCGGACGGACACCATGGTCCGGCACGCCGAGCGAATCCAAGATGGCGGACAGGAACGGAAGCGGACATGGGTGAACGGCTGAGCGGCGACGGAGTTCCGGGCCGTCGACGTGTGCACCCTGGCGGCGCCATGTCCGGCCCGTGGGACGAGCGTCACGACGCCGCGCTGGAGACGGCGCTGGCCGCCGTCATGCGCGGAGGCGATCTCGACCCTGAGGCGGAGCAGCGGGCCGTGGCCGCCTTCCGGGCCGCCCGCGACGCGGGCACGCACCGTGCTCGTACCCGGCGCCGGGACGACTGGCGGCCCGCTACGGAACGGCGTGTCGGACGCCCGCTGAAGACGACGTTCGGCGTGGTGTTCGCCAGTCTCGCCCTGGGCGGTGTCGCGGTCGCGGCCATCGGTTCGGTCGGCTCGTCCCACGACGGTGCCGACCGGGGAACCGCGCACCCGTCGGCGACAGCCCCGGGCCGGCCGGGCGACGGGACCTCGTCGGCGTCCTCCGGCGGCCTCGGACCGACGGACCGCCCGGCCACCGCCAAGGACACCGAGGCCCACTGCCGCGCGTACGAGCAGATCAAGGACCACGGCAAGGCGCTCGAGGCGACTGCCTGGCAGCGGCTCGTCGCGGCCGCGGGCGGGGAGGACAAGGTCGCCGCGTACTGCTCCGAGCAGCTGGCGCAGGCGACAGCCACGCCGAGCAAATCGAGCAACGCGGACAAAACCAGCGACGGCGCTGCAAACACCAATAAGGGCACGGCGGGGAACACCGGCTCCTCCGGCAACGGCAGTCACAGCAACGATTCCCGCAACACGGCCGGAAGCGGCCAGGCAGGCGGCGACAAGGGCAGCGGGAAGCACAGGTAGCCCCTGCGTCCGTCGGCCGGCCGTTCGCCGCCCGGGTCGCGAGCCGACGCTCAGGCGCTCTCCGCCCCCCTCGCCGCCGCGATCATCACCTCGTCGAGGTCGCGGAGCGCCTGGTCGGCGGCCGCGCCGGTCTCCTCGTTGTCCGGGTCGGCGCCGACGCCCATGAAGAGCTGGATGACGCGGCCGATCGCCTCCTCGACGGGGGTCGCGTCCATGAGGTCTACCTCAGCCATCCTGGCCTCGCTTTCGGGTTGCTTCGAGTGTTTGCCTGCGCGGTGTCCGCCCCGAGGGGTGTACGCCGTCGGGGATTCCGTGGGCGATCGGTGGTCACAATGCGTTCGCCGCGCGGAATATGTGGGCGAAGCCCGTGATGCTCGCGCGCCCCTGGAAGGCGACGTACTCGGGGATCACCAGGTCCGGTCCCCACTTCTCCTTGTATGCGAGCTGGGTGGCGGCCGGGTAGATGCTCTCGCCGTGCTCCCACAGGAAGTGCATGAGCCAGTTGAACCCGGGGCTGGCGGCGGGGCGTTCGAACTCCGGGCGCAGGCTGGTGAAGGGAGTGAACCCGAAGTGCAGCCACGGGACGCCCTCGGCCTGGAAGGTCTTCATCGCGTGGTTGTTCAGGGACTCCATGATTCCGGGCGAGCCGCCGGGGCGCCGCCGGCACAGGTCGTGCATCCAGCCGGGCTTGTCGCCGTAGACCGGGGAGTACGAGATGTAGCCGGCCAGTTCACCGTCGATCAGCCCGAGGAAGAGCCGCCGTTGGCTCTGCGCGGGGCCGCCGTACTCGCCGACGAGGTATTCGAGCATCCGGGCGTGCTCACCCTTCGTGGGCAGCCACACCTTGTCGATGGCGCGCATGTCGCTCTCCCAGTCGGCCAGTTCGCCTTCGACGACCGTGAGGCCGTTGCGCGCCGCGAGGGAGATCTTGTTGCGCAGCTTCATGAACCGGTGGCCGGACAGGGAGTACTTCGCGAGGTCGACGGCGTAGGACGCGCCGACCTGGTTCACGGTGAAGCCGTGCTGCTCGTAGTGGTCGGCGTCGTAGGCCTGGAGCTGTACGGCGACCACCGGCCGGCCCTGTTCCCCGGCGAACTTCGTGAAGGCCGACAGCAGTTCGGGGTACGCCTCCTTCGGTGCGAAGGGGCCGCCGAACTGGACGACGTACCGGCTCGTCGTGCGGTAGGCGATGAAGCCCGACCGCCCCGGGAGCGTGAAGTACGAGTTACCCGAATTCGCCGCCAGGAACGCGCTCGGATTGTTCGCCTCCGAGTATTTCCGCAGAGAGCGGAGAACGACGTCTTCAATTTCGATTGTTTCGGTCATCATCGCCGCCCTGGATTCCGGTGCAATCTACGGTACCCAACTTTTATGACAGACCGGATCGGTGACTGGCAAGAGCCGTCGACGGACAGCATGCCCAGTTGAAGCACTACGTCAGTAACCTGTCAGTACGGGAAGTCCGGGGGTCAGCGGACTGTCAGCGGAATATCAGGAGACATAAACAATAATCGACTTCACATGCCTGATTCCGCTCTGCTGGAGGATTTCCGATGGACCATTCGAATGCCCGCCCGGCCATACGATGCCTGATCATCGCGAATCCGGCCGCGGGGCAGGCTTCCCACGCGCTGGTCGAAGAAGTGACCGAGTTCTGCGCCGATCTCGGGATCGCGACGCGGACCCGCTGGACCGCCGCACGCGGCGACGCCACGACGATCGCGGCCGACGCGGTGGGCGGCGGCGCCGGCCGTGCGGCGGGCGGGGACGACGGGTTACTGGTGGTCGTGGCCATGGGCGGTGACGGCACGGTGGCCGAGGTCGTCGCCGGGCTGACGCGGGCTGCGGCCGGGCGGCCCCGGCCGCACGCCCTGTTCGTGGTCCCCGGCGGCACAGGCAACTCCAACTACCGTGCGCACTGGGACGAGAGGCCCTGGCAGGAGGCGCTGCGCACCGCGCTGGGCGGCCCCGTACTCCGGCCGCGGATGCTGGATCTGGCCCGCATCCCGGAGCTGGGCCGGTTCGCCCTGCTCGGCGCGGGGGCCGGACTGAGCGCGCTCGTCCTGCAGGGCGCCGCGGGTGTCCGGACGGCCGGTCACCAGCGGCTCCAGGCGGGACTGGAGCGGGTGATGGGGCAGTTCGAGCCCTACCCCGGGCGGGTCGTGGTCGACGGACGGGTGGTCCACGAAGGGCGGACGGTCTTCGCGAACGTGGGAGGCGGCCGCTACCGGGCATGGCAGTTCCGGATGATGCCGCACTCCGTCCTGGACGACGGGCTGCTCGACGTGTGCGTGGCGGACGCCGCATACCGGCCCGCCGACCTCCAGGCCGAGTTGCGAGAGGGACGGCACGTCCTCTCCCCGCACGTCGTCTACGCCCGCGGCCGCGAGGTGGTCATCGAGCGCACCGACGGGGCGGCCCTGTGCTTCGAGCACGACGGCGAACTGCTGCCGCAGACCGGGGCGCGGGTCACCCTGGAGGCGGTACCGCAGGTGCTTCCGGTGCTGTGCGACCCGGAGACCGGGGACGGCGTGCCCGTCCGGCTCGCCGACGCCGAGGCCGGAACCGCAACGCCGGAAAGCGCCAAGGCACCGGACACCGGGCGGGCGAACTCCCGGCGGGCGGACGCCGGGCGGACGAACCCCCGGCCGGCCGACACCGGGCGGACGGACCCCCGGCCGGCCGAC
>NZ_JBEOZU010000157.1:0-11294 GCF_040298185.1 Streptomyces sp. NPDC001634
CACGGGGTCGTGCCGGTCGCCGGGCAGGCCGGCGCGGACGCGACGCAGCTGGCGTACGGCGTGGCGGGCGACGCGCAGCCGTTCGCGGGCGAGGTGGCCGGCCAGGTCCCGCCGTTCGCCGCGGGTGTCGCCGGGAGTGCGACGCAGCTGGCGTACGGCGTCGGGGACGAGGTGCAGCCGTTCGCGTACGGCGTGGCCGGGGCGGTGCAGCCGGTCGTGCAGACGGTGAACGACACCGTCCAGCCCGTCGTGCACGGCGTGGCGGACAGCACCACGGATCTGGCGTACGGCGTGGCGGGCGATGTGCAGCCGTTCGCGGGCGGGGTCACGGGCGAGCTCGACCCGTTCGTGCAGGGAGTCACGGGGCAGGTCGCGCCCTTCGCCGGGGACCTCACCGGGACCGTCCGGTCGGCCGGCGGCTCGCTGGCCGGCCACGCGGTGACCGGCGTCCACGGGGTCGCCGAGTCCGCCGCCCCGGGATACCTGCAGCCCAGCCACTACAGCACGTACTCGATCTGACCCACTGACGCCGTACGGCACGCGCCCGGCGGCGCCGCCGTACGGCATCCGACCGACTCCGCGGGGACCTTGGGCCTCGGACAGCCGAAAGCCGTCGGCCCGTCCGGCCGAACCCCCGCGGATGGGGCCGGGTGATCCTCATTGGGGTGGGGATCACCCGCCTCGAGCCTCCGGGGCCGTCCGTTTGTGCCCTTCAGGGGCTGTTCAAGGGACCTCACCGGGTCAACCCCAGCCCGGTGAGGTCCTTCCCCCGCGGCACGCCGTGCCAGAGAGCACGGCATCATGTGACAGGTATCACCGCTCAGGTGTGACCCGCGATTTAGAGACCCTCCGCAAGCGGGGATAACCTGCGAGACGGACATGCCGCGCGCTCGGACACCGTGTGCGCTCCCCTTGTGACACAGCGGACGTCACGTTGCCCTTCGCGGCACGCCCACGCATCCAACGAACCGCGAGATCACTGATAGGGACGGAAGCGCGTGGACCTGTTCGAGTACCAGGCGAGGGACCTCTTCGCCAAGCACGATGTACCGGTGCTGGCCGGTGAAGTCATCGACACGCCTGAGGCGGCGCGCGAGATCACCGAGCGTCTGGGCGGCAAGTCCGTCGTCAAGGCGCAGGTGAAGGTCGGTGGTCGCGGCAAGGCCGGTGGCGTGAAGCTGGCCGCCACGCCGGACGAGGCGGTGGCCCGTGCGACGGACATCCTCGGCATGGACATCAAGGGCCACACGGTCCACAAGGTCATGATCGCCGAGACCGCGCCGGAGATCCTCGAGGAGTACTACGTCTCCTTCCTCCTCGACCGTGCGAACCGCACCTTCCTCTCCATCGCCTCCGTCGAGGGCGGCGTGGAGATCGAGGAGGTCGCGGCCACCCGCCCCGAGGCCGTCGCCCAGACCCCGATCAACCCCATCGACGGTGTGGACGAGGCCAAGGCCCGCGAGATCGTCGCGGCCGCCAAGTTCCCGGCCGAGGTCGCCGACAAGGTCGCGAACGTCCTGGTCAAGCTGTGGGACACCTTCATCAAGGAGGACGCCCTCCTCGTCGAGGTGAACCCGCTGGCCAAGGTCGCCTCCGGTGAGGTCATCGCCCTCGACGGCAAGGTCTCCCTGGACGACAACGCCGAGTTCCGTCACCCCGACTTCGAGGAGCTCCACGACAAGGCCGCCGCCAACCCGCTCGAGGCGGCCGCCAAGGAGAAGAACCTCAACTACGTCAAGCTCGACGGCGAGGTCGGCATCATCGGCAACGGCGCGGGTCTGGTCATGTCGACCCTGGACGTCGTCGCCTACGCCGGTGAGGCCCACAAGGGCGTCAAGCCCGCCAACTTCCTCGACATCGGCGGTGGCGCCTCCGCCGAGGTGATGGCGAACGGCCTGGAGATCATCCTCGGCGACCCGGACGTCAAGTCCGTCTTCGTCAACGTCTTCGGCGGCATCACTGCGTGCGACGCGGTCGCCAACGGCATCGTGCAGGCCCTGGAGCTCCTCGAGTCCAAGGGCGAAGAGGTCACCAAGCCGCTGGTCGTGCGTCTCGACGGCAACAACGCCGAGCTGGGTCGTCAGATCCTGGACGACCGCAACCACCCGCTCGTGCAGCGCGTGGACACCATGGACGGCGCGGCCGACAAGGCCGCCGAGCTGGCTGCTGCCGCGAAGTAAGGGACGAGGTCAAAGACAACCATGGCTATCTTCCTCACCAAGGAATCCAAGGTCATCGTCCAGGGCATGACCGGCTCCGAGGGCCAGAAGCACACCAAGCGCATGCTGGCCTCCGGCACGAACATCGTCGGTGGTGTGAACCCGCGCAAGGCGGGCCAGGTCGTCGACTTCGACGGCACGGAGATCCCGGTATTCGGCTCGGTGGCCGAGGCCATCGAGAAGACCGGCGCCGACGTCACGGTCATCTTCGTCCCGGAGAAGTTCACCAAGGACGCGGTCGTCGAGGCCATCGACGCCGAGATCCCGCTCGCGGTCGTCATCACCGAGGGCATTGCGGTCCACGACACCGCCTCCTTCTGGGCGTACGCCGGCAAGAAGGGCAACAAGACCCGCATCATCGGCCCGAACTGCCCCGGCCTGATCACCCCGGGTCAGTCGAACGCCGGCATCATCCCGGCCGACATCACCAAGCCGGGCCGCATCGGTCTGGTCTCGAAGTCCGGCACGCTGACGTACCAGATGATGTACGAGCTGCGTGACATCGGCTTCTCGACCTGCGTCGGCATCGGCGGTGACCCGATCATCGGCACCACGCACATCGACGCGCTGAAGGCCTTCCAGGACGACCCCGACACCGACCTGATCGTCATGATCGGTGAGATCGGCGGCGACGCCGAGGAGCGGGCCGCGGCCTTCATCAAGGAGAACGTGACCAAGCCGGTCGTCGGCTACGTCGCGGGCTTCACCGCGCCCGAGGGCAAGACCATGGGTCACGCGGGTGCCATCGTCTCCGGTTCGTCGGGCACCGCCCAGGCGAAGAAGGAGGCGCTGGAGGCCGCCGGCGTCAAGGTCGGCAAGACGCCGACCGAGACCGCGAAGCTCGCGCGTGCCATTCTCGGCAACTAAATACAGCCTCGCCGGCTGACTGCTTCCCGACTGATCGTCTGGTGGGCCCGTACCCCGGGTGGGGCGGGCCCCCTGGCGTTTCCGGGGGCCGGACTCAGTGTGCCTCCGGGGCCAGTCTTTCCGGGCCGCTGTGGGCCCCCGACCTGAGCTTGGCGCGGAGTTCCTGCTGTTCGTCGGAGAGCGGGCCATAGGCGCCCCGTACCGGGATGTCCTGGATCGCCGTTCCGCGGGCCACCGGTTGTTCGTAGTGGTCCGAGGCCACGTGCAGGGTCACGGTGGTCAGCCCGATGATCGTGGTCGTCAGGGTGAGCGCCGAACGGGTCCAGACGCGGTTGCGGCGTTCGCCGGAGGCCCGGACCGAGGGCGGCCTGGCGGCGCGGAGGCGTTCCGACGAGGCCAGTTCGGCCAGTCCGTGGCGGAGCGCCTGTGGATCCGCCAGCTCCGGGACGAGCGCGGCGACCGCCTCGCGGGCGTGCAGCAGCCGGTGGGCCGCTGCCGGTGTGCTCGCCTCGGTCTCGGCCGCGGTCTCCGGCAGATCGAGGCCGACGCCGTCGTAGAGCAGGAGCGTGCGCCGCTGGACCGGCGGCAGCTTCAGGAGCGCGTTCATCAGCGCGCGGTGCGAGGGGTCCGCGGGCGGCGGCTCGGGGTGCCGGTGGCGCGGGCGGAAACGGTGCCAGGGCGAGAGCGCGTAGTCGTACGTCGCCACCCGCACCCATCCCCCCGGATCCCGGTCCACGGCCACCTCGGGCCAGCGCTGCCACGCCAGTTGGAAAGCCTGTTCGACCGCCTCGCGGGCCAGTGCGGGCCGGCCGGTGAGGAGATACGCCTGCCGTACGAGGGCGGGGGCGCAGAACTCGTACAGGGAGTCAAAGGCCTGATGCGGGGTCAGGGGTGCTATGGCCTCCGTGGTACGGGCAGCCCTCCGCGCAGAAAAGTACATAAAAGTATATTGAGCGACACATCGGAGCTTCGCCTGTTACGCCGGGAAAGCGTGTGACGTTGGGAGCATGGCGGTCGTGACCCGATGGACCGACCGCCGAACTCCGTTGTCGCCCCTGCGTACCCGGTTGCGCGACCGGTCGCCCGGACTGGGCGCCGCCCTCCTGGGGGGCGCCGTCGCCGCGGTGCTGGGGCTCGGCTCGCTCGCCCTGCTCGTGATGGTGCCCTGGATCAGCTCGCCGTACCCGGACAGCGGACCCGGCGGCGCGCTGCGCCTGGCCGCCGCGCTGTGGCTGCTGGCGCACGGTGTCGAACTCGTCCGCACCGAGACGCTCTCCGGCGTGCCCGCGCCCGTCGGCGTGACACCGCTCCTGCTGGCCGTGCTGCCGGTGTGGCTGCTGCACCGTGCGGCACGCGACGCGACGGACGGGGAGGGCGGCGAGGGCGGGGACGCCGCGCCGGCCGACGCGCCGCTCGTCCCCGCGCATACGGCGTGGTGCGGTGTGGTCGCGGGGTATCTCGGGGTGGGCGCGGTGGCCGCGTGGTACGCCTCGGACGGGATGCTGCGGCCGTCATGGACGTGGACCGCGGTGTGCCTGCCGCTGGTCGCCGTCCTGTCGGCGGGGATGGGCGTGTGGACGGCGTACGGGCGCCCCGGTTGGCGCCTGCCGCGATCTGTGCGCCGGGCGCTGGAGTCGCTGCCCGCGGGCGTGCGGAGGGTGGTGACTGCCGGGGGGCCCGATGCCGAAGGGCGGGCACGGCTGTGGGTCCCGGTACGGGCCGCCGGGGCCGGGGCGGCCGTCCTCGTGGGCGGGGGCGCGCTGCTCGTGGGTGCGTCACTGGTGTGGCACGGCGGCGCGGCGCGGGCGTCGTTCCTCCAGCTCGCAGAGGGCTGGTCGGGGCGGTGCGCGGTGCTGCTGCTGGCGGTGGCGCTGGTGCCGAACGCGGCCGTGTGGGGGGCGGCGTACGGGCTCGGGCCCGGATTCGCGCTGGGCGTGGGGCATATGACCGGCCCGGTGTCGGCGGCCCGGCCCCCGGCGCTTCTGCCGCCGTTTCCGCTGCTGGCGGCGGTGCCCAGGGCCGGGGCCACGCCGGTGTGCTGGACGGTGGGGCTGGTGCCGGTGGCGGCGGGCGCGACGGTGGGGTGGTTCGTGGCGAAGGCGGCGTGCCGTGACCGGGAGCGGGGGCGGGACGCGGTGTGGCCGATGGGGCGGACGGCCGGGGCGGTCGTACTGGCCGGGATGGTGTGCGGGGTGCTGCTCGGGGGGCTCGCGGAGGCGGCGGGCGGGCCGCTCGGGGTGACGGTGCTGGCCCGGTTCGGGCCGGTGGGGTGGCAGGTGGGCGCCGCGGCGGCCGGCTGGACGGTGGGGGTCGGGGTGCCGGTGGGGGTGGCGGTACGTGCGTGGCGGCTGCGGGGGCGAGCAGGGGAGAGGCGCGAGAACCGCGAGGGGGAGCGGCGTGGAGGGTGGCTGCTGTGGCCGTGGCGGGGCCGGGAGCCGCGCCCGGCGGCGCCCGCGACTCCGGTCCCGGTCCAGATCCCCGTTCCGGCACCGGCGGTTCCGGAACCGGCCGGAGCTCGGACCCTTGCCTCGATCGCCGACGGGCGACCGGAGCCGGAGAGGGAGTGGGAGGACCCCGACCTCAAGCCGTACGAGGTGCTGCCGGCCGAACCGGATCCGTTCCTGTCGGCCGAGCCGGATCCGCTCCTGGCGGCCGGGATGGACCCGTTCGTGCCGACCGAGGTGGACTCGACGTGGCACGACGAGGCGTCGCGGGAGGCCCGGTGGGCGGCCCTGCGGAAGGTGTCCCCACCGGAGCCTGATGAGTGAAGCCACCGGAGCCGGACGAGTGAGGAGTCAGCCCGGCGGATTGCGCAGCCGGAGCCGCGCGGCTACCCGCACCGCGTCACTCCCGTGTCCCCAGCACCCCCCGCAGATCCTTCGGCAGCAGGTCGTTGCAGGACTGCTTGGCCGCCGTCGTCAGGGAGTCGTTCAGGCAGGTGTAGTAGTCGCGGTAGACCAGCTGGGCCGTGAACGTGGCCGCCACCATCGCGATCGCCAGGGACGCCGTGACCAGACCGCTGATCGCTGCCGTCGTCTGCGGGCGGGCCGCGGGGGCCGGGGTGTTCGGGTCGGGGGTGCGGGGCTTGGCGCGGAGCGCGCTCGCGCCCCAGTACAGCGCCAGCGCACCCAGCAGCAGGGCCACGTACGGCCAGCTGAAGAGGGCGAAGAAGAAGGCCCACATGCCGGCCAGCAGCGCGTAGCGCGCACGGCGCTGGGCCGGGTCCGTGGGGTCCCAGCGCAGGCCCGCGCCGGAGCCGCCGGATTCCTCAGGACCGTTCCGTCCGCCGGGACCGCCGGGACCGCCGGGTGCGCCGGGACGTTCGCCGAAGCGGCCGCCCGTCGAGGGGCCCGGCTGCCGGTCGCTCCACTGGCTGCCCCATGGGGAGTGCCCGTCTTCGCCGGAGCCCTCCCGGCCCTCTCCCCGTCCGTCCTCGCCCTGGCCGGGCGCCGGGTGCCGCGGTTGCCAGGGCCGGTCCGGGGTCCCCTCCGGCGGCGGTGCGAAGGGGTTGTCGTCCATGGGCGCCTTCGGGCCCCGCCCACCGCTTGCGGAGTCACCGTCACGCCCGCCGCCCGTGGAATCCCCGCCGGCGGAGTCACCCCCGCTCCGGGGTCCTTCCTCGCTCTCCCGCGGCGGCACGGGCGAAGGGCGCCGCTCGCGCAGCAGCAGCGGAGGGAGTCGGAGACTGCGGTCCGGCATCAGGTGTGCGTCTTCCCCTTGGTGGTTCTGGCGGGCGGCATGTTCACGGAGCTCGCCGCGAGGCAGGCACGCCCCGGGCAGGCGTACCTCCCGACAACGTCCCACGCAGGCACGGCGTTCCCCGCGTCGAACCGCTTCCCGGGCGGCTCCTCCCCCAGACGCTACCTTCCGGCCACGCCCCCGTCCCGTGGGGGCCGTCCTGTGTGCCGGTATCGTTGCTGACGGTCGGCCGCTTCGTAGACTTCCCCGTATTCGGGGGCGTGAAGCATTCGTACGACCATACAAACGCTCTCCCGAGCGACCGCACGAACGCTCCCCCCGAGAAAGGGCCCCGCCGTGGCCGAGTCCGTGGCCGAGACCGTCACCGAGTCCGCGGCCAAGCGCCTGGTCGTCCTGGTCTCCGGGTCCGGCACCAACCTGCAGGCGCTCCTCGACGCGATCGCCGAGACCTCGGCCGCCGCCTACGGGGCCGAGGTCGTCGCCGTCGGCGCCGACCGCGACGGCATCGAGGGCCTCGCCCGCGCCGAGCGCGCCGGGCTGCCCACCTTCGTCTGCCGGGTCAAGGACTACGAGAGCCGGGAGGCATGGGACGCGGCCCTCACCGAGGCCGTCGCCGCCCACGAGCCCGATCTCGTGATCTCCGCCGGGTTCATGAAAATCGTGGGCAAGGAGTTCCTCGCGCGGTACGGCGGGCGGTTCATCAACACCCACCCCGCTCTCCTGCCCAGTTTTCCCGGAGCCCACGGTGTGCGCGACGCGCTCGCGTACGGCGCCAAGGTCACCGGTTGCACCGTCCACTTCGTCGACGACGGCGTCGACACCGGACCGATCATCGCTCAGGGCGTGGTGGAGGTCCGGGACGAGGACGACGAGAGCGCTCTGCACGAGCGCATCAAGGAAGTCGAGCGAAGGCTGCTCGTCGAGGTCGTGGGGCGGATCGCCCGCAACGGCTATCGCATTGAGGGACGAAAGGTAGTTATCCAGTGACCGCCGAGAGCAACAAGCGGGCCATCCGTCGCGCGCTCGTCAGCGTCTACGACAAGACCGGTCTCGAGGAGCTCGCCCGTGGCCTCCACGAGGCCGGCGTCGAACTCGTCTCCACCGGGTCCACGGCCGCGAAGATCGCCGCCGCGGGCCTTCCCGTCACCAGGGTCGAGGAGCTCACCGGCTTCCCCGAGTGCCTGGACGGCCGGGTCAAGACGCTGCACCCGAAGGTCCACGCCGGCATCCTCGCCGACCTCCGCCTGGAGGACCACCAGCGGCAGCTGGCCGAGCTCGGCGTCGAGCCGTTCGACCTCGTCGTCGTCAACCTCTACCCGTTCCGCGAGACGGTCGCCTCCGGAGCCTCCCCCGACGAGTGCGTCGAGCAGATCGACATCGGCGGTCCCTCCATGGTCCGGGCCGCCGCCAAGAACCACCCCTCCGTGGCCGTGGTGACCAGCCCGCAGCGGTACGCCGACGTCCTGGCCGCGGTCCGCGACGGCGGTTTCGACCTCAACACCCGCAAGCGGCTCGCCGCGGAGGCGTTCCAGCACACGGCCGCGTACGACGTCGCCGTCGCCTCCTGGTTCGCGTCCTCGTACGCCCCGGTCGACGACTCTGCCTTCCCGGACTTCCTGGGCGCCACCTACGAGCGCAAGAACACCCTGCGCTACGGCGAGAACCCGCACCAGCCCGCCGCCCTCTACGTCGGCGGCGGCCCGGCCGGCGGACTCGCCGAGGCCGAGCAGCTGCACGGCAAGGAGATGTCGTACAACAACTACACGGACACGGACGCCGCGCGCCGTGCCGCGTACGACCACGACGAGCCCTGCGTCGCGATCATCAAGCACGCCAACCCCTGCGGTATCGCGATCGGCGCGGACGTCGCCGAGGCGCACCGCAAGGCGCACGCCTGCGACCCGGTCTCCGCGTACGGCGGTGTCATCGCTGTCAACCGGCCGGTGAGCCGGGAGATGGCCGAGCAGGTCGCCGACATCTTCACCGAGGTCATCGTCGCGCCCGACTACGAGGAGGGCGCGCTGGAGGCCCTCGCCAAGAAGAAGAACATCCGGGTGCTGAGGGCCCCGAACGGCCCGTGCAACCGGGTGGAGGCCAAGCACATCGACGGCGGTGTCCTCCTCCAGGCCACCGACCGCCTCCAGGCCGACGGCGACGACCCGGCCAACTGGACCCTGGCGACGGGCGAGGGGCTCGGTCCCGGCGAGCTGCGGGAGCTGGCCTTCGCCTGGAAGGCCTGCCGTGCCGTCAAGTCCAACGCCATCCTGCTCGCCAAGGACGGCGCCTCGGTCGGCGTCGGCATGGGTCAGGTCAACCGCGTCGACTCCTGCAGGCTCGCCGTCGAGCGGGCGGGCGAGGAGCGGGCCCGGGGCTCGTACGCCGCCTCGGACGCCTTCTTCCCCTTCCCCGACGGCCCGGAGATCCTCATCGCCGCGGGCGTCAGGGCCATCGTCCAGCCCGGCGGTTCGATCCGTGACGAGCAGGTCGTGGAGGCCGCGCAGAAGGCTGGCGTGACCATGTACTTCACGGGCACGCGCCACTTCTTCCACTGAACCCGTTGAGCCCATGGAACACCAGGGCCGTGTCCCCCCTCGTAGGGGTGGGACACGGCCCTTGGCGTGCTCGGTTCGCTTTCAGTTCGAGCGGATCACGATCGACGAGCAGACCTTGTCGGCGAACGTCTGCCTCTTGGCGTCCCACGCCGGCCACAGCCAGCCCAGGTAGCACGCAAGGCTGTCCAGGAAGTGCGCGATGCGGCGGACGAAGGCCATGCCGACGCCGAGCGGCTGTCCGTCGCTCTCCCGCACCAGGCGGATGCCGAGCGCCTTCTTGCCGATGGTCTGGCCGGTGCGGCCCTCCATGATCAGCTGCCAGATCGCGATGCCGATGATGGCGAGCCCGCCGACCAGCATCAGCGCGGGCACCTTCCGGCCGAGGATGACCAGGACGTAGGGGACGAGGAAGACCAGCCCGTCCACCAGCGTGCCCAGGAAACGCTGGCCCCAGTTCGCGTACGACGGCTGGGCGCCGTAGCCCTGCTGCGGGTAGCCGTAGCCCGACTGGTCCTGCTGCGGGTAGCCGTAGCCCTGCTGCGGGATGCCTCCCGGCGCCTGCGGGTAGCCGTAGCCGGGCTGCTGGCCGGGCTGACCGCCCTGCTGGGGGTACTGCGGCTGTCCGTACGGGTTGTTGGGCGAGCCGAAACTCATGGCTGACTTCCTCCGTTGCAATGGCGGGGACGACGCGGATTGCGCGGAGGAACGTCATGAAACGAGCGGCTTGCCCCCCAACACTGACCGCGACAGTGCGCAGTTCATCGTTCTAGCGTGGGTGAATTTTGTCCAGCCGGTTGATTCCAGTGTTGTGCAGCCGCAATCTGTGGAAACTCCGCGGCCGGGACCGTGCCGCCGCAACCGCCGCCGTAGGAGACGGGCCGATTGGAACCGGGCCCCGGTCATCCGGGAGGATGGGGGCCATGACCGCCCAGATTCTCGATGGCAAGGCCACCGCAGCCGCGATCAAGTCCGATCTGACCGTCCGCGTGGCGGCGCTGAAGGAGAGGGGCGTCACGCCCGGCCTCGGCACGATCCTGGTCGGGGACGACCCCGGCAGCCGGAAGTACGTCGCGGGCAAGCACCGCGACTGCGCGGAGGTCGGCATTGCGTCGATCCAGCGTGAACTGCCCGCGACGGCCACCCAGGAGGAGATCGAGGCGGTCGTCCGCGAGCTGAACGAGGACCCGGCCTGCACCGGTTACATCGTGCAGCTGCCGCTGCCCAAGGGCATCGACGAGAACCGGATCCTGGAGCTGATGGACCCGGACAAGGACGCGGACGGCCTGCACCCGATGAACCTCGGCCGCCTCGTCCTGAACGAGCCGGCGCCGCTGCCCTGCACCCCGAACGGTGTGCTCACCCTGCTGCGCCGCTACGGAGTGGAGATCAAGGGCGCCGAGGTCGTCGTCGTCGGCCGGGGCGTGACCATCGGCCGCCCGATGCCGCTGCTGCTGACGCGGCGCAGCGAGAACGCCACGGTCACCCAGTGTCACACCGGCACCCGCGACCTCTCGGCACACCTCAGGCGGGCCGACATCATCGTCGCCGCGGCGGGCTCCGCGCACCTGATCCGGCCCGAGGACGTGAAGCCGGGCGCCGCCGTCCTCGACGTCGGTGTCTCGCGCAACGCCGAGGGCAAGATCGTGGGCGACGTCCACCCCGACGTGGCCGAGGTGGCCGGCTGGATCTCCCCGAACCCGGGCGGTGTGGGCCCGATGACCCGAGCCCAGCTGCTGGTCAACGTGGTCGAGGCGGCGGAGCGCAGTGTCGGCTGAGGACAGGCCCGAGGGCACCCGGGACAAGGGCCGCTCCGCACAGCGGGCCACCGAACCGCGCGCGGCCCGGCCGCAGGGCGTGCAGCCGACACGGGCGGGGCGCCCGCAGGGCTCCGGCAGCAGGCCGGCCGCGAAGCAGGGCACCGCTGCCGAGCCGGCCGAGCCGGGGGCGGGTGCCGTGC
>NZ_JBEOZU010000158.1:0-11263 GCF_040298185.1 Streptomyces sp. NPDC001634
CAGCCGTGCGTCGGCTGGGTTCCTCTCTTCAGAGCCGAAGAACAGTTTCTATTTCATCGATCTTCATCCGCGGGAAATCCAGTGGCGGCCGTGGTACGCGGTGCGCGACGTGAGCGGCAGGGACGCGAGCAGCCATCATCCGTTCGCCGCCGCCGGCGTTCGCCGTGCCGCGCTTCGCGGCGCACGGGAAGCGGTCGAGGCGGAAAAAATTTGTGGATCTTCGCGGCAATCCTTTTCGGCCTCTCGGACCACTCAGTGTTCTCCGGCCAGGTGGCCCGGTCAGATGCAACGGCTGAAAGAGAGCACAGGCATATCCCCAGCCCACCCACGTCATCGGTGGCGTCCCGCGCTGGCGGCCGCCGACCCCGGCCACGGCGGGCGCCGCACCCGGCGGTGCCCGCCACCGATGTTCTCCCGGGACCAAGGCCTGGAAAGGAGCTCGGGTCCCGGGAGCGGGGTCATCCGGCGGTCAGAGTGGTCCACTTCTGGTTGGAGCCGCCGTTGCAGTCCCACAGTATGAGCTGCGTGCCGTCGGTCGTGGAGGAGCCCGGGTCGTCGAGGCAGCGGCCGGAGGCGGGGTTGCGGTAGCCGCCGTTGAAGGGCTGCCAGATCTGGTTGGTGCCGCCGTGGCAGGCCCAGATCTGCGCCTTGGTGCCGTTGGCGGTACCAAAGCCAGCGGCGTCGAGGCACTTGCCCATGGAGCGCAGCGTGCCGTCGGTGTAGAGCGACCAGAGCTGGTTGGCGGCGCCGTTGCAGCTCCAGATCTGGACGGCGGTCCCGTCGGCGGTGTTGGCGCCGTTGACGTCCAGGCACTTGCCGGCGATGCCGGAGTTCACGGGTGCGGGGGCGGGGGCGGGATTCTTCAGCCACCCGGCGCTGTCCACGGACTGGATGCCGCGGTGGAAGGCGTCGGCCATCTTCTGGTAGCCCGCGTCGTTGGGGTGCAGTTGGTCGGCCAGGTCGGCCGTGGCCAGGCTGCTCATGTCGACGTATGCGACGTGCTTGCCCGCGGCCTGTGCGTCGCTGACGATTTGGGGGATGGCCTGGTTGTACGTGCCCCGCCACTGCTCCTCCGAGCTGTTGGTGGACACGATCAGGGAGGCGACGAGGACGGTTGCGTCGGGGACGTCGGTGGTGATCTGGTTGACCAGCGACTTCAGATCGGCGATGGCGGCGTTGGGCCCAGAGGCCCCTATGAGGTCGTTGGTGCCGATATGCAGCGTTACGACGTTGGGCCGGTAGCGGGTCAGCGAGGCGTCGGCGAGTGCGGCGATCTCGTTGATGTGGTATCCGGGGTGGCCATCGTTATCGGGGTCGGACATCGAGCCGTTCCGCACCGTGCCCACGAAGTCCAGCGGATGGCCGTCCGCCGCAAGCTCGTTCCACAACGGCCCCCGGTAGCCGTTGCCCGTACTGCTTCCCACACCCCAGGTGATCGAGTCACCCAACGGCATCACCCGCAAAGGGGTGTTGGAGGCGGCGGCGGCAGGGGCCACACCTGCCGCCGTCACCCCGAGCGCGGCAGCGACAAGCGTGACCAGGGGTAGTATCCAAGACTTTCTCATGCAGGCGTCCTCTTCTGCGAGTGAGTGCTGGATCAACGGGGCTGATCGCCGTTCATGTCAGCAACTCGGCCGTCTTGCCGTCCCGTCGGCGTCGGCGGCCGTCTGACGCACTGGCAGAACGGCGTGGGTGGGGAGACTCTTGCGCTGTGAGCGTTGACAACACCGAGCCTGTCCGGCGTCACGTCTGCCCCGGCCCTCCCGTGTCGAGCGGTCGGCCCGGACCGGCTTCACCAGAGCATCCGTAGAGATAGCACACTGATCCCCATCGGGGACATCCCATGAATGCCAGAAATTTGAGAGCGGTGCCGCAGAGGCGAGTTCTGTGCCGCTGGCCCCAGCTGCTCCTATGGTCTGTTCGTCGCCTCTCCCTCTCCGGCACTGGCCCGCTGGCATCCCATGTCTGGTTGCTGGGGCTCGACCCGCCGATCGCACCCTGTCCAGGGTCGGCTCCCCGTCGTGCTGGATCAGCACACTGCCTGCGAACGAGGTCGAGGCCCGCCTTCACCACCCCGGCCGGGCACCCACCCTCCCGAAGCCGTCGCGACCCCGGCGACGTCGCCGCACAGCACGAGACCATCGCCGCACAACCCGTGACCACCACCCACGAGCCAATACTCGACATGAGCCCCCAATGGCGCGTAATCCAACATGGTCAAACATCAGATCCGACAAAAGTCTTGACCCTCGCAACCCATCATCCGTACGCTCGGCCCGCCATCAAGCCCTTCGAGCAATCCGGATCGCACCGGCCGCCCCTCTGGCCGCGCGATCACGTCTTCACCCGACTCTGGGTCGATCCGGCCGAGCAGACCCTTTGGGGGCGTTCCCGCCCCTCGGTGTGCCGGTCACCCACCATGTCGCGGCCGCCCGCCGTCCCCACCGGCGGCCGGCCACGCAGAGCACCGTGACGGAGGAAACGTGAAGAGACCGAGCGGTCACCGTTCGAGACGGCCGAGCTCAGCCGCACTGTCGGGCCCGGAGGGCGCTGTCATCTCCGACGCGATGAGCCGCGGGAAAGGGACGGTCATGCAGACCGATGTGCGTACGTGTGGGCCGACCGCGCACCCATCGGTGAGACGGTCGACCGCCGTGACGGCGGTTGCATCGCTGTCTCCCCGGTTCCTCGCCGCGAATTAGTACGAGCCCAGCGACCCCAAGGGCAACCTCACCGCGTCCTGGCACTCCTGCAGCTTCAACACGTCTGACACCGCGTCCTGCTGGAACAGCCAGATCGCCCCGGTCATCGCGAGCAGCCCGCTGGTCACCGGCGAGATCGGGCAGGGCGACTGGCGGTGACAGCTGCATCAACCCGCTGATGAGCCGGCTGGACGGTCAGAAGTCCGGGTACCTCGCCTGGACCTGGAACACCTGAAACCGGGTCAGTGGCAACGCTCTGATCAGCGACTACTCCAAAACGCCGACCGCGTGCGGAGCTCCGGCAAAGTGCCCGGATGTTTCGGCTGCTTCGACCACACCGGGTCGGCAGCTGGAGATCTGGGACTGTAACGGCGGTGCCCATCAGATCTTCACGCGGACGTCCGCGGGTCAGCTGACGGTGTACTCCGGTGCCAGTCAGCTGTGCCCGGACGCGTACAACAACCAGACGGCCCCGGGCACGAAGGTTCAGACCTGGACGTGTACGGGCGGTGCAACCAACAGTGGAGCTTCAACTCCAACGACGCCATCACCGGCGTGCAATCAGGCCTGTGCCTGGATGTGACCGGAGCCTCCACTGCCAGCGGTGCCCTGATCGACCCGTGGACCGGAAACGGCGGCAGCAACGGGCAATGGAAACTCGGCTGAGATCACACCCCCTGGAAGGTTTGCGATGCGACTGACCCCACCACCGTCCCTGCGACGCCCTGACCGGTACAGACGCGGCAGGCTGCGCTCGGTGCTCCTGGCCTGTGCTCTGACCCTGCCCGTCGCTCCGCTGGCCGTGACCGCCGTCGCGACGCCGGCCGCGGCGCTGGACAACGGCGCGGCCAAGACCCCGCCGATGGGCTGGAACAACTACAACGCCTACGGCAACAACCCCACCGAGTCGCTGATCGAGCAGACGGCGCTGGAGATGCACAACAACGGCATGCAGGCGGCCGGTTACGAGTACGTCAACATCGACGACGCGTGGATGGCGTCGAGCCGGGACGCCAACGGCAACCTGGTGCCCGACCCGGTGAGGTTCCCCAACGGCATCAAGGCCGTCGCAGACTACGTGCACTCCCTCGGCATGAAGCTCGGCATCTACGAGGACGCCGGCACCCAGACCTGCGCCGGCCTGCCCGGCAGCCTCGGGCACGAGACGCAGGACGCGAACCTGTTCGCATCCTGGGGTGTCGACCTGCTCAAGTACGACAACTGCTACAACAACGGGATCAGTTCCCAGACCCGGTACACCACGATGAGCAATGCGCTCAAGGCCACCGGGCGCCCGATCCTGTTCAGCATCTGCAACTGGGGCACGGACAACGTGTGGACCTGGGGTTCGAACGTCGGCAACATGTGGCGCACCACCGGTGACGTCGCCGACACCTACACCAGCTTCCTCTCGAACTTCCACAGCAACGCGAGCCTGGCGGCGTACGCCGGGCCCGGGGGCTGGAACGATCCCGACATGCTGGAGACCGGCAACGGCGGCATGACCACGACCGAGTACCAGAGCCAGTTCAGCCTGTGGGCCGAGATGGCGGCCCCCCTGATCTCCGGCAGCAAGATCATCGGTGCGAGCTCGCAGACTCTGTCGATCCTGACCAACAAGGCGGTCATCGCCGTCGACCAGGACTCTCTCGGCAAGCAGGGCACCATGGTCTCCTCCTCGGGAGGCCTGGACGTGATGTCCAAGCCGCTCGCCAACGGTGACGTTTCGGTCGTGCTGTTCAACGAGACCAACTCCACCGCGACCATCACCACCAGCGCTTCGGCCGTCGGCAAGACCGGCGCCTCCAGCTACACGCTCACCGACCTGTGGACCGGCGCGACGTCCACCACCACCGGCACCATCAGCGCAAGTGTGCCGGCGCACGGCACGGTGATGTACCGGGTCGCGGGCGGGACCGGTGGTGGTGGCACGGCCACTACGGGTCCGATCCACGCCATCGGTTCGGGCAAGTGCCTGGACGTGCCAAGCTTTTCGCAGACCAACGGCACCCAGACGCAGATCTGGGACTGCAACGGCGGCTCGAACCAGACCTGGGCCACCACGTCGACCAAGCAGCTCACCGTCTACGGCGGTGCGAAGTGCCTCGACGCGGCCGGCACCGCGGCCGGCACCAAAGTGGAGATATGGGACTGCAACGGCGGCACCAACCAGCAGTGGAACCTCAACTCCAACGGCACCATCACCGGCGTTCAGTCGGGCCTGTGCCTGGACGTGACCGGCGCGTCCACCGCCAGCGGCGCACTGGTCGAACTGTGGGACTGCAACGGCGGCAGCAACCAGCAGTGGCACCTCGGATAGTTAAGGCGGCGCACCTGTGCAACTCGACAGACACAGACCCCGACTTCTCACGACGATCGGCGTGATCGCCGCCCTGCTGATGGCCCTGCTCGGCCTCCAGGTCGGCGCCGGCCCAGGCGCCCACGCCGCGACCAACCAGTTCCACGGCGTGAACTGGGCCGACCCCAACGACAACTTCGTCACCGGCGACATCACACCGGTGGGCCTGTCCACCTCCGACAGCTACGCGACCACATACGGAAAGGCCACCTCGATCCTCAAGGGCTACCAGGCACTCGGTGCCAACACCGTCCGCATGGGGTTCAACCGGGCGACCGTCTCCGACAGCTGGTGGAACAGCTACACCGCGGCCTTCGACGCGGCCAGTGACCTGGGCATGAACGTCGTCCTTGCCCCCTGGCTGCAGAACGGCGTCATCGGCGACACCACGACCTTCTACCAAATGTGGGACGTGGTGATCAACAAGTACCTCGGCAAGAGCAACTTCTACTTCGACATCATGAACGAGCCCTGGGGTTACACCGCCAGCCAGGAGGCCGACGTGGCAGCGGCCTGGGTGGCGCACTACCCCAGCGTCCCGCGGGGCAGGATCCTTGTCCCGGGCGCCTGGTCCGACCAGAACCTGTGCACCGTCGGGGCCGACTCGCGTCTGACCGGCACCCTGCTGTCGATCCACATGTACACCCTCGGCGGAGAAACCCACCCCGACGAGGCCGGCTGGGTCACCAGTTTCGAGAACGCCCTGTGCGGTTACGACAGCCGTGCCGTCCTCACCGAGTTCGGCGCTCCCATGAACACCGGCGTCAACTACGACGGTCCGCGGGACGGCACCAACGACGTGTCGTACCTCTACGCACTCACCGACACCGTGCGCAATCAGGGCATGGGCTCCATCCTCTGGGTCGGCGTGAAGTTCGCCAACCAGACGCAAGGTCCTGGTCCCTGCGAGAACGCCTCCTGCGCCATCACCTCCCTCCAGGGCACCGGCACCAACTACTCACTGAGCATCAACAACCAGTCCGGCCTGGACCGGCTCCAGTACGGCTGGGGCGGGACCGGTGGTGGTGGCACGGCCACTACGGGTCCGATCCACGCCATCGGTTCGGGCAAGTGCCTGGACGTGCCAAGCTTTTCGCAGACCAACGGCACCCAGACGCAGATCTGGGACTGCAACGGCGGCACGAACCAGACCTGGGCCACCACGTCGACCAAGCAGCTCACCGTCTACGGCGGTGCGAAGTGCCTCGACGCGGCCGGCACCGCGGCCGGCACCAAAGTGGAGATATGGGACTGCAACGGCGGCACCAACCAGCAGTGGAACCTCAACTCCAACGGCACCATCACCGGCGTTCAGTCGGGCCTGTGCCTGGACGTGACCGGCGCGTCCACCGCCAGCGGCGCACTGGTCGAACTGTGGGACTGCAACGGCGGCAGCAACCAGCAGTGGCACCTCGGCTGACACCACCGCCCGGGGCTGAAGGAGCCCTGACAGCCCCATGAGGTGTGCGGGACGGATCGTGACCCGTCCCGCACATCTCCGCTGGGGGGAGTGTAAATCTAACGGCGGATCCGACGATCATGGGAGGGACGTCAAGTGACTGACACCGCCGTGGAGTTGGAGACCGTGGAGCCTGTCGAGAGTGCCCAGTCCGGGCAGCCTGCGCCCGTGTCCGACGAGCAACTGGTCGCGATGCTGGTGGAGCGGGCCCGGTCGGAGGGACTGCAGCTGACCGGGCAGGGTGGGTTGCTGCAGCAGCTGACCAAGCGGGTCTTGGAATCTGCCCTGGAAGGCGAGATCACCGATCACCTCGGTTATGAGAAGCATGATCCGGCAGGGAAGAACAACGGCAGCAGCCGCAACGGCACCCGCGCCAAGACCGTGCTGACCGATGTCGGGCCGGTGGAAGTGAAGGTGCCTCGCGACACTGCCGGCAGCTTCGAGCCGCAGATCGTCAAGAAGCGGCAGCGGCGCCTCACCGGCGTCGACGAGATGGTGCTGTCGTTGTCCGCGAAGGGCCTTACCCACGGGGAGATATCGGCTCATCTCGCCGAGGTGTACGGCGCCGAGGTGTCCCAGCAGACCGTCTCCACCATCACCGACAAGGTGATGGAGGGCATGGCCGAGTGGCAGAACCGGCCGCTCGACCGCGTCTATCCGGTCCTGTTCGTGGACGCCATCAACGTCAAGATCAGGGTTCTGTCGACGATCTTGTGATCCGGACGGTTGAGCGGGTTGTGCCGACTGTTCGCGATCATGCATCGGGTGCTCTCGTGATGTGCTCCTGGAGTTGTTTCCGTACCTGTCCGCGCTGCTGATCGAGGAGGTCGAGCGAGGGCCGGACAAGGTAGTACTGCGGGCACGAGTGCGGTCGACGATGGGGGCTTGCCATTGCGGTCACAGCTCGTCGCGGGTGCACGGCGGGTATGTACGCAAGCTGCGTGATGCCGCTGTGGGCGGTCTCGGTGTCGTGATCGAGTTACACATACGTCGCTTCCGCTGTGAGAATCCCGCCTGCACGGCAGTGACGTTCGCCGAGCAGATCGCGGGGCTGACGACTCCGCACGGCCGCTATACCCCTTTGCTGCACGGGCTGTTGACGCAGATCGGGTTGGCGCTGGCCGGCCGGGCCGGGGCCCGCCTGGCGGCCGTGGTCGGCATCACCGTGGGCAGGGACACCCTGCTGCGGATGGTCCGGGCTCTGCCCGAGCCGGAGATCGGCGAGGTTGAGGTGCTTGGTGTCGACGACTTTGCCTTCCGCAAGGGCCGCCACTACGGCACTGTGCTGATCGACATGGCCACCCACCGGCCGCTGCATCTCTACGACGGTCGCGAGGGCGAGGACCTGGCCGCCTGGCTACAGGGCCATCCCGAGGTGAAGGTCATCTGCCGGGACCGCTCCAGTGGTTACGGGGAGGGCGCGCGGGTCGGGGCGCCACAGGCCCAGCAGGTCGCGGACCGATATCACTTGTGGGCCAACCTCGGCCAGGCGGTCGAGAAGACGGTCAACGCCCACCGCTCCCGCCTGGCCGAACCGCCTGCCGGAGCGGAAGACGGCCCCGGCCACCCGGAAGCGGAGCCCGAGGTGGTGCAGCCGTCGAAGGAGCTGAAGATCGTGACCCGGCTTCGGGAGCAGCATGCCGCCGCCCACGAGCTGTGGGCCCAGGGGATGTCGAAGGCGGCGATCGGCCGGAAGCTCGGGCTGCACCAGGCCACGGTCCGCAAGCTGGTCAACGCCCGCTCCGCTGATGATGTCGTCGCCAAGAGCCTGCAGCGGGCGCATGTCGTCGACCCGTACGTCGGCTACCTGCACCGACGCTGGAACGAAGGCATAAGAAATGCCGCACAGCTCCACCGGGAGATCCAGGAACTCGGCTATCCCGGAGGCGAGTTGGCCGTCCAGCGTCATCTGCGGCGCTACCGCACCGGGCGCGGACACGCACCCGCCGTCGGTCCCAAGCCTCCCTCGGTCCGCGAGGTCACCTCATGGATCATGACGCATCCCGAACACCTCCGCGACGGCGATGCCGACAAGCTGCACCGCCTGCGTGAGCGCGATCCCGAGCTGGACCGGCTCACCGGCCACGTCAGGAAGTTCGCCGTCATGATGACCGCACGCCACGGCGAAACCGGCTCGAGGAGTGGATCGCCGGCGTCGAGCGCGACACCCTGGCTCCGCTCGCGGGCTTCGCCCGCAACCTCCGCCGCGACTTCGACGCCGTCCAGAACGGTCTGTCCCTGCCACATAGTTCAGGCACCGTTGAAGGCAACATCAACCGGCTGAAGATGCTGAAACGCCAGATGTTCGGCCGTGCCGGCCTCGATCTCCTTCGCAAACGCGTCCTGCTCGCACGGTGACACCATCTCCACTGGATCACAAGATCGTCGACAGAACCAAGATCAGGGACGGGCAGGTCGCGAACCGTCCGGTCTACGTCGTGATGGCGGTGACTGTGGACGGCACCCGCGACATCCTCGGCATCTGGGCCGGCGACGGCGGCGAGGGCGCCAAGTACTGGCTGCACGTGTTCACCGAGCTGAAGAACCGCGGCCTGGACGACGTGCTCATGCTGGTCTGTGACGGGCTCAAGGGCCTTCCCGAGGCCGTGGAGACCGTCTGGCCTCGCACAATTGTCCAGACGTGTGTGGTTCACCTGCTGCGGAACTCGTTCCGATACGCCGCCCGTCAGGACTGGGACAAGGTCGCCAGGGCTCTCAAGCCCGTCTACACCGCACCCAGCGAGGACGCGGCGACGGAGCGGTTCTTGGAGTTCCAGGAGGCGTGGGGCCAGAAGTATCCGGCGATCGTGAAGCTGTGGTCGGACGCCTGGGCCGCGTTCGTGCCGTTCCTCTCCTTCGACGTCGAGATACGCAAGGTCATCTGCAGCACGAACGCGATCGAGAACGTCAACGCCCGCATCCGCAAGGCCGTCCGTGCCCGCGGACACTTCCCCAACGAAGCCGCCGCCCTCAAGTGCATCTACATGGCGCTGATGAGCCTGGACCCGACCGGGAAGGGCCGCAAGAGGTGGACCATGCGCTGGAAAGCACCGCTGAACGCGTTCCAGATCGCTTTCGAGGACCGCCTGACCCCGAGCAACAACTGACCACTCAACAACCAAGATCAGCCGTTAAATTCACCCCGAGGCGGCTTTCGAGGAGAGCCTCGCCGCGTGCCGCGCCTACTACGAGCAGCACTTCACCCTTTGCGCGCCGCGCACGGCAGTGGCTCTGGGCAAGCCCATCGGACAGCTTCTTTCGAACCTGCGCAGGCCAGGCGCGCTGGACAAGCATCCCGAACGGGCCGCAGCGCCGGCTGCCATCGATCCGGACTGGAATCCCGCATGGCCGGCCACCTGGCAACGCCACTACGCCGCTGTACAGGAACTCCTACGTGACCAGGCCGGCCAGACCGAACTCCAGCCGGGAGTCACGGTCAACGGCCTCGATGCCGGCGCATGGCTCGCCCGGCAGAGACAGCACACCGTCTGGCACGGGTTGACGGACGGACGGACAGCGCGAACGCCTGGAGCACCTCGGCATCGCGCCCCTGCCGCCCAAGCAGGAAGCGCCCGCCAAGGCGGCCTTGGGGGCCTTCAAACGAGGCGTAGCGGCCCTGGCACAGTACAAAGCACGCACGGGCACTGTGGGGCCCATCAGCCGATCCCACGTAGAAGTCCTGCCGGACGGGACCGAGGTCCGGCTGCGCGTATGGCGCAGCAACATGCGCAGCCGGAAATCCTCGCTGCCAAAAGCGCAGCGCCGGGGCAGTTGGCAGATCTCGGCCTGTTCGACTGAAAGGACCGGGTCCGGGCGGACTGTGTCGCATCCTGCTGGTTTTCCGTTGCGCCCATTACTGGATCGGCTGATGAGCCGTTTGTGTGGTGTGGAGGGATCGGGGTCCGAGCGGGACAGGGCGGGGGTGGCGTTGGCCGATGTGGGGCGGGCCGATGTGGTGTTCTGCGAGGCGGGGCAGGAGGCAAGGTGTCTGCGCTGGTCGGATGCTGCCGCCGAGGTGGACTTCCAGCGGTGTCGGCCACTGAGGCCGTTTCCAGTCCGCAAGGGCAAGCGGCTGGCACCGGGATGGTGGTGGTCGGCGATCTCCGGACGGCTGGTGCATTACGGGTCCGCGGCGCGTCGCACGCGGGTGGCAATTCCTGGGGGCCAGTGCGTCGTGCCCCACCGAGGCGATCCTGCGCCGTTTCACCCGCAACGCAGCCCACCCGGTTCCCGCCACCGTAGCTCCAGCGGCCGGGCGGCCAGACCGCTGCATCCAATGCGATTGGCGTCGGTAGGAACATCGGAACGAAAACCGGCGCTAGCCCCTCGTCAGCCCTGGTGGGCGGCTGACGGGGCGTCGGCCGCCGCGCCCGTCTGAAGTTTTCCCACAGATAACGCCCTATTACTGATCTGGGCTCGTTAGGGTGAAGTTTGCTGAACGTCCTGATGTGGGTGTGGTGTTGCCGGTAATCCGTGGTGCGTGAGATATTCGGATGGGGGCGGGCTGACGCCTGCAGCACGGCGGCGCCGGGAAGCGGTGCGGATGCAGGCGGCGGAGCTGTTCGCTCAGCAGGTCAAACCGCCCGAGGTGGCCCGGCAGCTGCGTGTGAGTGTGAAGTCGGCTTACCAGTGGCAGCAGTTGTGGCGACAAGGTGGTGCCGACGCGCTGCTTTCCCGAGGGCCGAGCGGGGGCCGGTGTCGCCTGTCGCTGCGCTGTTTGGAGAAGCTTGCCGGGTATCTCGA
>NZ_JBEOZU010000159.1:0-10907 GCF_040298185.1 Streptomyces sp. NPDC001634
ACTCCTTCAGCTCCGCTTCGAAGTCCTCGCAGACCTTGCGCATGACCTCTTCGCAGCGCGTCAGCATCTCGTCGTTGAAGACTCCGCGTCGGTACTTCGTCACGAAGACCAAATACACACGCGATGGCGGCCGGATTGCCGTACGCCGACGCCCGGTGTCTGGTCGCCTACGACGACCAGCGCAACGCGGTGGCGGCGGTGACGGTGTGGTCGGCCGGTCCGGGGAAGCCCGGGCTGCTCGAGCCGATGGGCGTGCACCGGGAACACCGCGGTCACGGCTATGGCAAGGCGATCACCGTCGCCGCGGCGGTCGCACTCCAGGAGTGGGGTTCGTGGAGCGCGATCGTCTGCACCCCGAGCTCCAATGTCGGCGCCGTCGCCACCTACAAGTCAGCCCACTTTTCAGCAACTCCCTGAGATCCGGGACCGACGCCGGGACGCCCAGGACCTGTCCGGGCGATCATGTACGGGCTCATGACGCTGACGGTGGGCCGTTCGCTGTCCTCTGGCTGTCGAGCCGGGAGCCGGTGCGGGCCCGTCTCAGCCGACGTTGGGTGACCGCTCCGCCGCGGTGTCGTAGGCGGCGCGGGCCTCGGCGATGGACGACCGGTGACGCTCGGCCCAGCCCACCAATTCGGTCAGCGAGGCGTGGAGTTCCCGGGCCATGGGCGTGAGGCTGTACTCGACCTTGGGCGGCACGGTCGGATAGACGGTGCGGATGAGTAGCCCGTCCCGCTCCAGTCTGCGCAGATTGAGGGTGAGCATCCGCCGGCTGATGCCGTTGATGGCGCGTTCGAGTTCGGTGAAGCGGACCGGGCCATGGGCGGCCGCAGTCAGGATCCCGATGCTCCACTTGCCCGCCACGCGGTCGAGTACCTCGGTGACCGGGCAGGCTTCGTCCTTCACCGCTTCTGCAACACGGATGTGACTGCGTGACATTAATGTGCCTCCTTCCGCCGGACAGCAAGGTTACCGATGATGACTGCTGTTACAAGTCATGCACCAAGGGGGAAGACATGCCTGTTCGTGCTCTCGCCGTCGATCCGTCCGCACCCGCCGCCGTCTGCCTCGCCGAGGTTCCCGACCCTGTGCCGGGGCCGGGCCAGGTCCTGGTGGACGTCTCCCACGCTTCCCTGAACTACGGCGACCTCAACGACGCCCGCTCCGGTCGAGTCCCTGTGGGTGCGGTGCTCGGTTCGGACGCCGCCGGGGTGGTGGTTCAGGCCGCCGCCGACGGAACCGGCCCGGCGGTGGGCACCCGGGTGGTGGCCTTGACCTCAGGGGCGTTCGCCGAGCGCATCGCGATCGATGTGGGTGCGCTCGCCGAGGTGCCCAAGACCTTGGACCTGGCGAAGGCGGTTGCTTTGCCAGTCGCCGGAGTGGCGGCACTGCGCTCGCTGCGGGCCGCGGGGCTCGGGCCGGGCAAGAGGGTGTTGGTCACTGGGGCCTCCGGCGGGGTCGGCCGGTTCGCCGTCCAGTTGGCGGCGCGGGCCGGCGCTCACGTGATCGCGTCCGTGGGTTCGTCGGCCCGCGGGGAGGGGCTGGTTGGGTCCGGCGCCGACGAGGTGCTGATCGGCTTGGAGGGACTCCATCGACCGGTCGACGTGGTCATCGACAGTGTCGGCGGCCCCCAACTGGTCGCGGCATGGAACCTGCTCGCTCCTGGGGGCAGCGTGCAGAGCGTCGGCTGGACTTCCGGTGAGCCGGCTGTCTTTCCCCCGTATGCGACCGTCGGCCCGTCCAAGTCGCTGACGTCCTTCGTCATCGAGGGGGATATCGGCCCGGACCTGGCCGTTCTCACCGAGCTGGCCGCTGAGGGATCCCTCACTGTTGAGATCGGCTGGCAGGGATCCTGGGACCGATTCGCCGAAGCCGCCGAGGCCCTCCGCGGGCGCCGTGTCTCTGGAAAAGCGGTTCTGCATGTGTCACGCGGTGAGCGACACGCGCCAGCGCTTCCTCCGCAGGACTAGGACCTACCTGATCGTGTGACTGTTTTCCTGCCCGGTCATTGGTCTGGCCGTTGGGCGGGGTGATCTGACGGACGCCGAGTGGGGACGGCTTCAGCCGCTCCTACCGGTCAGAAATGGGCGTCGTGGCCGGTGGCGCGATCATCGGCAGGTGATCGACGGGATTCTGCACCGGGTGCTGACCGGGGTGCAGTGGCGTGACTTGCCCGAGAGGTACGGGCCGTGGGAAGACGGTCTATGAACGCCACCGGCTGTGGTCTGCCGACGGCACCTGGGAACGGCTGCTGCGGCAGGTCCAGGCCGCAGCCGACGCCGCAGGTGAGATCGACTGGGACATCGCGGTGGACTCCACCATCGTGCGCGCTCATCAGCACGCGGCTGGCGCCCGCACCGATCCCCCTCCGGCCCCCGCGCCAAAGGGCGGCCCAGGTGCCGACGGCGCCGACGCACGGTAGAACGTAGGGGTGAGGGACGGGAACATCCCTGATGAGGATGCACGGCCGCAGCGCGTGGCGAGGTCGGGGATCGACTACCGGGCGTTGTTCGCGGTCACCCCCAGCCCCTATATGGTGCTCAGCCCGGACCTGGTGATCGCCGACGTCAACGAGGCAGCTTGCCGGGTGACTGGCCGAACTCGGGAGGATCTGCTCGGGCGGTACCTCTTTGACGCCTTCCCTGAAAATCCGGCGGACCCGGATGCTGAGGGGGTACGGAATCTGCACGCTTCCCTGCAGCGTGTCCTGCGTTCGAAGGAGCCGGACACGATGGCGCCGCAGAAGTACGACATTCCCGTGGCCGACCAGCCCGGCGTGTTCGAGGAGCGGTGGTGGTCCGCGATCAATACCCCGGTGCTCGGGCCAGGTGGGGAGGTGGCGTGGATCATCCACCGGGGGGAGGATGTGACCGCGTTCATCCTGTCCCACCGCCGGCCGCGAGAAGGCACGGCGCCCAGCGACGCGGAGGCGATGGAGGTCGAACTGTACGCACGGGCGCGCGAGCTCCGGCGACTGAACGAGGAACTGCGCCAAGCCCATGCCCGGGAGCGCCAGGTCGCCGTCACCCTCCAGGAGGCCATGCTCCACTCGCCCCATTTGGCCCGGCATCGGGACACCGCGGTGCGCTACTTGCCCGCGGCCGGGTCACTGAACGTGTGCGGCGACTGGTACGAGGTGGTCGACCTGCCCGAGAACAGATTCGCCGTCGCGGTCGGCGACGTCGTCGGCCACGGCCTGGAGGCCGCCGCCGTCATGGGCATGCTCCGTAGCGCGCTTTCCGCCTCCGTCCGGGCGGTCGAAGGGCCCGCGAGTGCCCTGGACGTCCTGGGCCTGTATGCACGCTATGTGGAGGGTGCGCTGGCCACCACCGTCGTCCAAGCGGTCGTCGACACCCACGCTCGCCGCATCACATACAGCAGTGCCGGCCACCCGCCCCCCGTCCTGCTCCACCAAGACGGCACCTGCGACTTGCTTGACCAGGCCACCGACCCTCCGCTGGGGGCCCGCCCCAAACACATCCCCCGCCCCCAGGCCGACCTGCCCTACACCCCCGGCGACACCTTCGTCCTTTACACCGACGGCCTCATCGAGCGCCGTGGCGAGGACATCGACGCCGGCCTGCAACGTCTCACCCACGCGCTTGCCTGCCATGCCCGACACAGCCCCGAACGCCTCGCCGACGCCCTGCTCGCGCACCTCGGCGTCAGCAGTGGCGCCCGCGACGACATCGCCCTGATCGTCCTCCGCCTATGATCCGGGTGCCGCCACCCGAGCGCCACAGGTGGCGAACCTCGCCAGCTGAAGAAGCGCTGCCTACGTTGTGTTGCGGGACTGGTGAGCCCGTCGTATGGTTGGCACGCCCAGGGGCGCCGAGTGTGGTTGGAAACGCTCTGCCGCGGGTGGCTTTGACTGATCGGCCGCTCAGCGCCTCGCGACGACTCGGCTGCCGATCAGGAATCGCGAATGATCGCTCAGCAGGGAGCTGACAGCGAGGTCGTCCGCGGGCATTGACCGCCCCCGGCTGGGCAGGCGGGCCGGTGTGGACCAGCGGGAGTGGTTCGCCGATCCGGTCCGCCGTGCAGCCGAGTTCCGGCGCGCGGCCGCACCCTGGCCCCATTGGCCGCAACGCCGGGGCAGCGGGCTGTCACACGACGGCAGCATGCCGCGGGACACGCGACGCGACTTGGGTGCGGATCTTCTGAGGGTTACATCCGGGGCGGATGCCGTGTGACCGTTCAGGGGCTGGGTTCCGGCCAAAACGGTTGAGCCCGGCCAGCAGCAGCCTGAATCGCGTCTCCGTCCAGGACGAGGCTTGCGTCGTGAAGCCCGCGGTGGGGCCACGAGCACGTCACGGTCACCGGCCCCGGTGGCAGCAGCGGCCATATCCACAGGGTCAGGCGTACGTCCTCGCCGTCATCCGGTCCACCTGAGCTGCTCTCGGACTTGCTGATCACCAGCATCGGCCCACGCCCGCTGCGTAGCCCGGTCTCGTCATCCTGGGCTACGTTCCGCCCGTCGGCGAGCCGGACACGGAAACGCAACTGCGGATGCCCGGCGAAGCCAACAGGGCCAGGCCGCACGCCGCCGGGCGATGATCCGCGCGCATGGGCCTCAACCTCGACCTCAATGCCGACCGGATAGGCCAGTACCTGCCGGGCGGCCACCACGAGCCCATCCGACCGCCCGATGAGTACTGGTCCCATGACGTATCCGCCGATCATCTGCGGCGGCATGTACCACTCGGGCAGATCACCGGCGCTTCCATCGCCCGGCACGTCAAGCATGTCCCGAGGGTACATCTGCCGACCGTGTCGGGGTGGGTGCAAGCCCCCGTCGGCTGGCCTGCCTCCTGGCGGCGATAGCAGGCTGCTTGCGCACCTTGAGACCCTCAGAAGATCTGCACCCACGCGACTTCGCGCGGATCGTCGGGGAGTTCGCCGACAACGGCTACCTGGTCGAAGCGTTCGACGAGGAATGCGTCGACGACCCCGCGACCTGCCGGACCCTTCCCAGGTCATCGAACGGTGTCTCGGTATCCTTCACCTGTGGCCCCTGGCCCGGAGACGTGGGACAAGGACACCTTCCACCGCCTGATCGAGGTGTTCCACGACCTGGTCAGCCGCCCACGCATGCTCCGTGCTGTGAAGGCGTGGAACTTGGCACCGTGTGACTCCCAGGCCGATCCAGTGCCGCCGGCTGGGTTCCGTTGCCGTTGGCACGGCGTGGTGAAGAGCGAGGGGGTGTCCTCAGCGGAGGATGAAGGTGCCTCCGGTTGCGGTCG
This sequence comes from Streptomyces sp. NPDC001634, assembly GCF_040298185.1. Taxonomy (NCBI): domain Bacteria; kingdom Bacillati; phylum Actinomycetota; class Actinomycetes; order Kitasatosporales; family Streptomycetaceae; genus Streptomyces; species Streptomyces sp. NPDC001634. The sequence goes on from NZ_JBEOZU010000159.1 coordinate 5,244, forward strand.
TGAGGTCGGGGCCGAGGGCGGCTGCGGGTGTGTGGGCGCCGGGCTTGCCTTCGCCGCGGGCGAGGCGTGCGGCGGTTTCGGCGGCGGCGCCGGCGGTGTAGTCCATGCCGTCATCAGCGCGTAGCCATGCGTAGCCATCCTTCTCGGCTGGTGCCGTTCGGCCAGGTGATGACGGCGTGTCCCCAGGATTGCTGCCGGGGACGGGCGGCCGCCTTGAGACGGAGGCAGGCCAACTGGCGGACGGCGAAGCGGCGCAGTGCTGGGATGGAGAGCAGCTTCCCGGCGAGCGGAAGGATCGCTCGTACGGCCGCGCCGGTGGGGCCAGGGCGGAAGTGATGGTGACGTTCGGCGCTCCGCTGGCCCGCTGCGCGGCGATGAGCTCGCCCGAGGGGGCTCCCGCCGATTTCACCTTCTGCCCGTCGGGGAGGGTGAGGTGTTGCACATCTGCGCCGAGCCTGGTCTTGGCCAGGCGGCCGTCTTCGTAGCGGAGTCCGCCGGTGGTCAGCACGTCGATGATGGAGGCGGCGAAGGCAGCACCCATGACGCCGGCCTCGGTGGCCATCGAGGACAGGGCGTCCACGCGCACATGGCTGGGGACGGGGCGGTTGGCGCACAGCGTGACGACGACGGCTTCCGTCGCCAGGACGCCGAATCCGGCGCCGGTCACCAGGGTGCTACCGGCCGTTGCCGCCTCTTCGTGCAGGTCACGGAGCCGGGAGGTGGCGGTCGGGTCGGCGGCCAGGTCCAGGTAGTGGCCGCCCGGCATGCAGGCGCGGGCCACCTGTAAGGCGGTTTTGGCATACTCACCGATGGTGCAGGCGAGGGCGCCGCCGCGCTCCAGGTCGGCCGGAAGCCCGACAGCCGCCGCGCCCGGCCCCCGGCGCTCCCTGGTGGGCAGAGCGCCTGACACGGCGGAGCGACCGCCTGCCGTGCCCTCAGCTGGATGTCTCCCATGCGGCGTTGAACAGCGCGCATTCGAGCAGGTCGGGCGCCGTACCGGACGGCCAGCCGTCGGTGCCGGCCAGTTGGCGGGCGGCTGCGTGCATGAAGGAGAGGTAGACCTCGTAGCGGTGGGGCGACCAGTTCCAGTCCGCCCACACCCAGGATGCGATCGAGCCGTCGGGGTCGTGGCCGGTCTCCCGGCCGACGGCGGCCGCGAGCGACCGCAGGCGCAGGGACAGGATGCGATCGAGGATGAGCGCTCCAGGGCCATGCGCAGGCTGCAGTGTCTTGCCGGTGAAGTACAGGAACTTGGTGAAGAAGGACCGCCCGAACCCGGGAATCCGCTGGTGGAGCGCCGTGTAAGCCTCTCGTGAGCCGTGCTCGTACAACGCGGTGACCGCGGTGGCCAGTGCCGCATCCAGGCCTTCGGCGGCCAGGATCTTCTGCAGCGTGGCCGGTCCGCTGCCGCGGGGGGTGCCGCGCTTTCCCTTCCCCCACACATAGGTCGCGACCAGAGCCTCTTTGAAGGCCTCGCGCCGCAGTGCGTCCGCGACGATCAAGGTCACCTCCGCCCGGCTGACCCCGGCATCACCGGTGTGGGAGGTGAGAGCCAGCGCCGAAGGCCATGGGGTGATCTGCGCCCAGCGGCTGGGGGTGTAGCGGATCGTGTGCGCGCCAGGCGTCCCGTCCGCATACGTTCCTGCGTTCTCGCTCCACCAGCGGCCCAACGCCATCACAGCGGCATCGGGCAGCAAGCGCGTGGCCATCTCCCGGTCCACCACGTCTGCGCGGTCTTGTCTGTTCACGTTCCGCCCCCCGCAGTTTTCTGACGGGACCGCCAGCCCGGAAGGCAGACGGCCCGCGTGGTGCTACTGGCCGCAAAAACCAATGCGGCAGACGGGAGTCGACGCTACCGCCGCTCCGGCGGCGCAGAGCATGGCACTCCCCGCCGCCCTCGACCCACTCACCAGAAGGGGTACGGGAGCTCGATTGTCGCGGCCCCGGGTCAGAGAGCAGGCGCCGGCGGCATGACCTGCGGATTGCTCACCTCACTGAGCTGGAGTCCGGGTCGGTGAGCTTCAAGGTGGGCAGTAGCTGCGGCGCTTCGTGGGTGCGTTGAAGGGGGCTGACCTGTGGCCAAGGCGTCGCGTTGAGCTTTTTGCTCGGTTGGAGCGGATGGTGCTCACCTCAGCGGAGCCGTCGGCAGTAGTGGTCGGAGCCAGAGCCCTGGGGGAGGAGTACTGGCTGCGGGTGGCCGGCTGAAGGCGGTGGGGTCTTGTCTTTGACGGTGCTTATGCGGCACCGGTCAGGCGCCGGACGTTCGGCGATCTTCGACTGCCTCTGCCACGCTGGTTTGTTCTGCGTCGCAGGTCCGTGCTGCCCCTGTGGGCCTGACTGTCCGTTTCGATGTCCTCGAGAGACATGGCCAAGAGTTGTGGGCGAGCTGAATTCAGCGCTTGCTCTGCGGCATCTCGTGGAACGCGACCATCCTCGACGGGCGTGTGCTGCGCTCACACAGTAGCCGGCCCGGCCAGCCAGGAGGCCACCAGCAAAGCGCTCACCGAGTCGCTGCAGACCAACCCGAGCTCGTCGCCTGAAAAGCGTTCGTCGCCCGTCGTCCAGTGGCGCTAGCCTCGCCGGTCATGGGAGCACGAGCGCAGTACGTGGTGGTCAAGAACGGCGCCTGGCAGCGGTACCAATCGCACTGGGCCGCCAACCGGGTGGTTGACGATCTGCTGCCCGGTCCGGACGCGGCGACACGCTGCTTCCGCGCCAACCGGGAGACCGACGCATGGCTCGACGATGTGTGGTGCGAGGGCGCCGCACTCGTCGACCACGACCAGCGGATCCTGCTGTGGTTCGCCTTCGCGGACAGCTGGGCTGACCACCTCGCCGCCCGCGCCGTACTGGCCCGGACATGGCCCGGTTGGGACGTCCGTTTCGCGCACGACGGCATGGGTGATCTGACGCACCACCTCGGCCTCGGCAGGGACCTGACCCGTCCGCCGGGTTGGTTCGAGACCTTCGAGCCTTCCTGGTTCGCGGACACCGAGAACACCGAGCCCTGGTCCGTCGTCTCCCTGCGCCTGCCCGACGGAAGCGTTCGCGCGTGGGGCAGCGGTCGGGAGCCTATCGAGCACATCGCCGACGGCCCCGGCCTGATCGACCTGCTCGCTGCTTCGCCGACCACGCCTCCCCCCACAGACATGCCGTACGGCGGCGTCCATTTCGACCCTCAAGCCCACACCGTCTCGCTCTGGGCAGTGCAGACCGTGGCCGGCATCCACAACTGGCCATTGCCGGGCTGGGAAAACTGGACTTTGGACTTCCGCGGCGACGACCACACCCAGCAGGGTGGGCTGCTCCCCACGGACTTCCCCTTCCCACAGCCCCCGCTCACGGCCGCACTGCGGCGGCTCAGCGACGGCCTCGGCACCCCGCCGCCCGACAACGGCACGCTCCTTGCCCGCGCCACGGCTGCGCCTGGTCCGGAGGGCACCGCCCCCTTGGTGAACCCCGCTGCGCTGGTGCCGCACGAACCGGCCGATCCCACCCCGGCCGAACTGGTCGAGCTGCGCATCGCGCTCGATGCGCTGGTCGCAGGGGAGGAGGCCAACTGACCACCACCTCATGGGCTCCCCGGGTCTGCAAGGTGACTCGGCCGCTACGGCAGACCACCACCCCGTGACCAGAGCAAGTGTCAATTGTTGCGGATGGCTGGGCCAGGGCGGCGGGTTGACGCCTCGATGACCTGCCAGCCGGAGGCCAGGTTGCCTGGCATGAGGCGATTGTTCTTGTTCCTCGGAAGGTCACGAGCGCGGTATGGGGCTCTACACCGCCGAGCACCTGGGGGCGTGGTATCGGAGTCAGGGCGGGAACGATCCGCGCCGATCCCACCCGAGGCCGCTGGCACATGCCGGACGACGACGAACACGGCCGCTGGAAGCGGAGAGAGCTCCATGACGGCGATGACCGGGGTGTCGCGGCCGCATGCTCGGCACTGAAGAGTGACCGCACAGCCGCCTCACCATCCCGAGGCGAAGGAGCACTCCTGGAGACGAGAAGGCCCGCGGTCATGCCCGGACCAGCCCTGGAAGCGGCCCGCGAGTACGGGCGGTGGCTCCGCGCCCAGCTCGATGAAGACGAGCGGATCGCTTACGAGGCCGACGAGTCGATCGACAAGAGGAATCTGGACTGGGTGTACCAGCCGGATGGCGAACTGGGTGGCAAGGTGACCTCGGCGCGTGGCGCCGACCTGATCCCGGAAGTGACGGCGGGTACCGGCGCGCGCACGTCACGGAGCACGATCCCCGCCGAATGCTGCGGGAGATCGATACCAAGCGGCGCATCCTCGACCTCTACACGACCGCTGCCGACGGCCGTTCGACGTTGCGCGCGCGGATGCGCGAGGTGATCGATAGTGACACAGACGAGTTCTCCCCACTGCATCGACAAGAGAACAGGCTGGTCGAGACCATCGAACACGTGGCCCCGGTGGTGTACGTCCTCGCGTTGCCGCACGCAGACCGGCCCGGCTTCCGAGAGGAGTGGCGGACGGACCCGATCTGACAGGCTCTGTATCTTCTGCTGTCGCTCCGAATTTCCCGCTGAACAGGGCAACTTGGCGCCCGCAGATAACGCGTGCAAGATGATTCCACCAACGCCCATTACGCGTTGAACAATTTAATAGCTAGCGCCTGCCCTCTGCGTGGAACAGTTTCCACAGCTGCCCGCCAAGCAGCAGAGGAGTCAGGGGTGAGGTATGCGAGCCCGGTTGACGGCTTCCCACCTCCCGCATGAGTACTGAAGGACCGACAGGTCAGCCCGCCAGCTGACGAGTCGATCTGGAGCCTTCACCTCATGCGCCGCATTCGGCCTCGTGGCCGAGTACGGACTCCGCACAGCGGAGGGGAGGAGGAGATTCGTCACCGGGCTTTTTGATTATCCGGGAGGAGGTGGTGAACACATGGGAGATGAATGGTGGCGGACGGTCCAGCGAGCCATCGAAGACACCCGCAAGACCGTCCGCCTTATTGCCATCCTGATCGCCGTAGGGCTAATTGCGGCACTGTCAACGGCAATTAGGTGTCTGGTCTGAACGAATTCCGTCGTCGTCCAAGGCCGGACCTAATGATCCAGCCTTAGATCGTGATCTTGCTGGTGGGGTCGTGTGGTCGGGAGTGCTTCAGTTGGTTGTGGCCGCGCTTCCGTGATGACTACGAAGTTCGACGTGGAGCGCTTACGGCAGAAGCCGTGGGTTTACGGGACATGGATCGAGAGAAGCATCCTGGACAACCTCGGGTTGGAATCGTGCCGATCGCGTGCGCGCGGCCGGATCGAGCCTCCGACGTCCACTGCTGCGTGGAGGCCAGACCCACGCGGCACCCGCCGTCCTCTATCCGAGCGTGAGCATCGCCTCGGTGACCTCGCCGACCGCCGCATCGGGGATCGCAGTGGCGGCCTCCTTGAGGACGAGCAGCCGTGCCCCGGAGATCTCGCGCGCGATCGCCTCGCCGTTGCCGACGGGGAAGAACCGGTCGCGGCGGCCGTGGACGACGAGCGTGGGGACCTCGATCTCGGGCAGGCGCTCGCGCCAGCGGGGTTTGCAGTCGAGCCTGGAAAACACCATGCCCATCTGGTTGGCCATCTGGACCGGGGGTGCGGTGCCGGGCGTGCGGTCCCAGATGCGCGCAGCGATTGCGCGCGCGGCGACGGGGTCGT
>NZ_JBEOZU010000160.1:0-10785 GCF_040298185.1 Streptomyces sp. NPDC001634
CTCGCGGGCGCGCTCACGGGTGCGCTCGGCGGCGGCGCCGCGATCCCGCCCGCCTGGCGCGAGGCCTGCCGCACCCTCTCGGGCTGCGCCCTCCCCCGCCTGACCGGCACGGATCTCGTACACCTCGCCGAACTCCTGGAGGCAACGGAACTGGCCGCCCCAGGTGGATGATTCGGGACATGACGCCCACTTCTGACGAGACGACCCCTCTCGACGAACGCATCACCGGCGCCCTGGTGGGTGCCGCCGTCGGCGACGCCCTCGGTGGGCCTGTCGAGGGGCACTCCCCCGAGCAGATCGTCGAACGGCACGGCGGCCGCGTGCATGGGATCGTCGGCCCCTGGCACGGCGACGCCTGGCGCACGGCCCGCCCCGTCGCCCCGTACCACAAGGGCAATGGCCACGTCACCGACGACACGTTGATGACGCATGCGCTGGTACGGGTGTACGCGGCCGTCCGCGACCACCTGGACGCATACGCGATCGCGCGGCACCTGGTCCCCGACCTGATGACCAACCCCCGCTGGATCCCCGAACTGGAGACGGAGGCGATCCCCCTCCAGCGGATCTTCCTCGCGGAGAAGTGGCTGGTGGCCCGGCTGCACTACGGTCATGCCGACCCACGGGAGGCCGGCGTCGGCAACATCGTCAACTGCGGTGCCGCTATGTACATGGCGCCGGTCGGCCTGGTCAACGCGGCCAACCCGGCGGGTGCGTACGCCGAGGCTCTGGACGTGGCGGGCGCCCATCAGTCGTCGTACGGAAGGGAGGCGGCCGGTGTGTTCGCGGCGGCGGTGGCGGCGGCCTGCGAGCCGGGCGCGACCCCCGACTCGGTCGTGGACACATGCCTGTCCCTGGCGAAGGACGGAACGCGCGCCGCCATCGAGACGGTCTGCGACGCGGCCTCCCGCTACTCCGACTTCGAGTCGGCGCTACGGCCGCTGCGGGAGGCGGTGGCGCCGTACGACACCGTCGGCCCCGACTATCGCGCGCCGTCCCTGGGTGCCCGTCGCCCGTCCCGGCTGCACACGATCGAGGAACTCCCCGTCGCGCTGGGCATGATGGTGGTGGCACGCGGCGACTTCCGCCACGCGGTGCTCGGCTCGGTGAACTACGGCCGGGACTGCGACTCCATCGCGACGATGGCGGGCGCGATCACCGGCGCACTGGGCTCGGAGGTCCCGTCGTACTGGGCGAAGGAGGTCGCGGAGGCGAGCCGCCTCGACCTGCACGCACCGGCCCGGACGCTCGCGCAGATCACGCGGGAGATCTTCGCCCAGGACGTACGCCGCCGCCGGGCCCACGAGGCGGCGTTCACCGGGATCGGAGGCTGAGGTGCTCCGACTGACCTGGGTCCAGCCGGAGGACCTCCTCGGCCATGAACTCCACCAGGCGCGACAGGACGGCCGCGAGCCGTCGGCGATCGCCGCGAGATGGCGGGCGGCGGGCGGCAGGCAGGCCCCGCTCCGGGCCGGGGCGTCACCGGTGCCGGCGTCACCGTATCTGCGGCTGCTGGCGAAGGACCTGCTGGACGAACTGGCGGACCTGCCCAGCAGCTTGACGGAGCATGAGCCGACGGACCTGGAGCAGATCAGGACGCTGTGCCCGAACTGGCCGTGCCGGCCCGGGGAAACCGCCCCTGGGGCGACCCCCGGCGAGGAACGCCTCGAAGCCGCCTGGCTCGGCAGAGCCGTCGGCTGCCTCCTGGGCAAACCCGTGGAAAAGCTCCCCTTGGACGGCATCCGCCACCTCGCCCGCGCCGCCGGCAACTGGCCCCTGAACACCTGGTTCACAGCCCGGGGAGTCCCCGCCGACCTCGCGGAGCGATACCCCTGGAACCGCCGCTCCGAACGAACATCCCTTGCCGAGAACATCGACGGCATGCCCGAGGACGACGACCTCAACTACCCTCTCCTCAACCTCCTGTTGCTCCAGCGTCATGGCAAGGCCTTCACCACCACCGACGTGGCCCGGCTCTGGCTCGACATGCTCCCCGCCGGCCGCACCTTCACCGCCGAACGCATCGCCTGCCGCAACCTCCTCTCCGGTGTCGAACCCCCGCGCACGGCCCGCCACCGCAACCCCTTTCGCGAATGGATCGGCGCCCTGATCCGCGCCGACGTCCACGGCTGGACCAACCCCGGCGACCCGGCCGCCGCGGCCGAACAGGCCCACCGCGACGCCACCCTCACCCACACCGCGAACGGCGTCTACGCGGCGATGTTCACAGCGGCCGTCATCGCGGAGGCGGCCACCGGGGCCCATGACGTCCACCACTGCCTGCGCACCGGACTCGGCGTCGTCCCGCCCGGCTCCCGGCTCGCCCTCGCGCTGCGCCATGCGATCCAACTCGCCCGGGACGCACACGACTTCGAGGCCGTCGTCGACGAGCTCCACACCAGCCACCGCAGATACCACTGGGTCCACGCCATCCCCAACACCGCCCTGATCGCCGCCGCCCTCACCCACGCCGACGGCGACTTCACCGGATCCATCTGCCGTGCCGTGTCGGGGGGCTGGGACACCGACTCGAACGGAGCGACAGCGGGCAGCGTCGCGGGCCTGCTGGCCGGCCGTCCCGGCGCGTTGCCCGACCGCTGGACAACCCCCCTCAAGAACCGGCTGGCCACGTCCGTCGGCGACTTCAACGGCATCGGCTTCGACACCCTGGCCCACCTCACACACCGGGAAACCCACCGCTCATGACCGCCCCCCTCACCGGCCTCCGTGTCCTCGATCTCGCCACCCTCTTCGCCGGTCCCCTCGCCGCCACCCTGCTCGGTGACTTCGGTGCCGAGGTCATCAAGGTCGAGCATCCCTCCCGACCGGACCCGTCCCGCGGCCACGGCCCCACGAAGAACGGGGTGGGCCTGTGGTGGAAGCTGCTGGGCCGCAACAAGCGCACGATGACGCTGGACCTGTCGAAACCCGGCGGACGTACGACGCTGCTGCGCCTCGCCGAGACCGCCGACGTGATCATCGAGAACTTCCGCCCGGGCACCCTGGAGAAATGGGGCCTCGGCTGGGACGAGCTGTCGGCCGTGAATCCCCGGCTGGTGCTCGCCCGGGTGACCGCCTTCGGCCAGTTCGGCCCCTACGCGCACCGCCCCGGCTTCGGCACGCTCGCCGAGGCGATGAGCGGGTTCGCGGCCATCACCGGGGAGCCGGACGCGCCCCCGACGCTCCCGCCGTTCGGGCTGGCCGACTCGATCGCGGGCCTGACGACGGCGTACGCGGCCATGACGGCCCTCGCGGCCCGGGACCGCACGGGCGCGGGCCAGGTGGTGGACATGGCGATCATCGAACCGATCCTCACTGTGCTGGGCCCGCAGCCGGTCTGGTACGACCAGCTGGGCCACGTCCAGGAGCGCACCGGCAACCGCTCCCACAACAACGCCCCGCGCAACACCTACCGCACCGCGGACGGCAACTGGGTCGCCGTCTCGACCTCCGCCCAGTCCGTCGCCGAACGGGTGATGCGCCTGGTCGGCCGTCCGGAGCTGATCGACGAACCGTGGTTCGCGACGGGCGCGGACCGGGCCCGGCACGCGGATGAGCTCGACGAGGCGGTCGGCGGGTGGATCGCCCGGCGCACGCGCGCGGAGGTCCTGAAGGAGTTCGAGAAGGCGGAGGCCGCCGTTGCGGCGATCCAGGACGTACGGAATGTGATGACCGACCCGCAGTACGCGGCGCTGGGCACGATCGCCACGATCCCCGACCCCGAGCTGGGCCTGCTGCGCATGCAGAACGTGCTGTTCCGGCTCTCCGTCACGCCCGGCGCGATCCGCTGGGCGGGGCGGCCGCACGGTGCGGACACGGCGGCGGTCCTGGCCGAGCTGGGCCTCACGGACCCGGAGATCGCCGCGCTCGAAGCGGAGGGCGCCCTGTGACCGCGCCCCCGGGCTTCCCCCCTCTCACCTGGCTGTACGCGCCCGGGGACCGCCCGGAGACGGTCGGCAAGGCGCTGGTGTCCGGGGCGGATGTGGTGCTGATCGACCTGGAGGACGCCGTGGCCCCGGACCGCAAGGAGTACGCGCGGGAGGCGACGGCGGACCGGCTGTCGGAACGCCCGCCGGTGCCGGTCCACGTCCGGGTGAACGCGCTGGACAGCCCCTGGGCGGACGCGGACCTCACGGCGCTGACGGCGCTGCCCGGCCTCTGCGGCCTGCGCCTGCCGAAGGTGACGTCACCGTCGGACGTGGTGGGCGTCGCGGAACGGGCCGCCCCCGCCGAGGGCGGCGCGGTCCCCCTGTACGCCCTTCTGGAGACGGCCCTGGGTGTGGAGCGGGCGTTCACGATCGCGTCCGCGCATCCGGCCGTACGGGGCATCGCGCTGGGCGAGGCGGACCTACGGGCGGATCTGGGCGTACGGGAGGACGCGGGCCTGGACTGGTCGCGGGCGCGGGTGGTGGTGGCCGCGCGGGCCGCCGCGCTGCCTCCGCCGACCCAGTCGATCTATCCGGACATCCGGGACCTGGAGGGCCTGGCGGCCTCCTGCGCCCATGGGCGCACGCTGGGCTTCCTCGGCCGCGCGGCGATCCACCCCCGCCAGCTCCCGGTCATCGAGCGTGCCTACGCGCCCACGGCGGAGGAGATCTCACGGGCGGAGGAGATCCTGAAGGCCGCGGCCAGGGAGCCGGGCGCCCAGGCGCTCCCCGACGGCCGCTTCATCGACACGGCGGTGGTGAGAGAGGCCCAGCGAACGCTGTCGCTGGCGCGCAGGAGGCGGTGAGGGTTTCCCTTCGTCGCACACGCCGGGGGCGCCGTATCCGGCGATACGGCGCCCCCGGCAACGTACGAGCGGCCCTCAGCTCTTCTTGGCCGACTCGGTCTCTTCCTGCGAAGCCTCGGAGGCATCGGGGGTGTCCGGGGCGTCCAGCGCGTCCGGGGTGTCCGAGGCGTCCGGGGTCTTCGTAGCCTCGGGAACCGTCGACTTCTCGTCCTCCGGCTCCGGCTCGGCCTTCTTCTCCAGCTCCGGCCCGGCCTTCTTCTCCGGCTCCACGGCGCCTTCGGCCCCCTCGGGCTCCCCGTCGGAGACACCCGGCTCCACGACTTCCTCGCGGCCCGGCCGTAGCCGCGACGACACCACGATGTACGCCACGGCGCACAGGAACACCAGCATCGCGGTCCAGTCGTTCAGCCGCAGGCCCAGGATGTGGTGCGCGTCGTCGACCCGCATGTACTCGATCCAGCCGCGGCCCACGCAGTACGCGGCCACGTACAGCGCGAACGCCCGGCCGTGCCCCAGCTTGAAGCGGCGGTCCGCCCAGATCACCAGGAAGCCGACCCCGATGCACCACAGCGACTCGTACAGGAAGGTCGGGTGGTAGTACCCCGGCACCCGCCCGTCCGCCGACGAGGTGATGTGCAGCGCCCACGGCAGGTCCGTCGGCCGTCCGTACAGCTCCTGGTTGAACCAGTTGCCCCAGCGGCCGATCGCCTGAGCGAACGCGATCCCGGGTGCGACGGCATCGGCGTAGGCGGGCAGCGGGATGCCCCGCCGCCGACAGCCGATCCACGCGCCGATCGCACCGAGCGCGATCGCGCCCCAGATGCCGAGTCCGCCCTGCCAGACCTTGAACGCGTCCACCCAGTCACGGCCGTCGCTGAAGTACAGCTCGTAGTCCGTGATCACGTGGTACAGCCGTCCGCCGACGAGGCCGAACGGGACGGCCCAGACCGCGATGTCGGCGACTGTGCCGGACCGGCCGCCCCGGGCGATCCAGCGTTTGTTGCCGAGCCACACGGCTACGAAGACACCGATGATGATGCAGAACGCGTAGCCGCGCAGCGGAATGGGGCCGAGGTACAGCACCCCGCGCGACGGGCTGGGAATGTAGGCAAGTTCCATGGCAAGAACGACGCTACCGTGCCGGACACGCAGGGTGGCAACCCACCCGGCTACGGGTCCATAACGTAGGACGCCCCCGGCACGTCAGGACCGGGGGCACCACGGGGTGACAAGGGCCTCAGCCCTTGTTCGCCGCTTCCACCATCTGCTTCAGCTTCGCCGGGATCATCGTCCGGTCGGCGGAGATCTTCTTGTCGCCGAGGAACACGGTCGGCGTGCCGGTGAAGCCGCCCGTCTGGAACGCGGCGTTCGACTTCACCACCCAGCTGTTGTGCGTGCCGTCCTTGACGCACTTCTGGAACTCCGGCGTGTCGAGGCCGCCGACCTTGCCGGCCAGCTCGATGAGCTTGGCGGAATCCGAGAACGAGTCCTGGGTCTCCTGCGGCTGGTTCTGGTACAGCACGTCGTGGTAGGGCCAGAACTTTCCGGCGTCCTGCGCGCACGCCGCCGCGTTGGCCGCGTCGCGGGAGCCGGTGCCGCGCAGGTTTCCGTCGATGAGCGTGACCAGGTGGTAGTCGACTCTCAGCTTTCCGGCGTCGACCAGTTCGTGGATCGTCGGGCGGTAGACGGTCTCGAAGAGCTTGCACGCCGGGCAGCGGAAGTCCTCCCACACCGTGAGGGTCGCCTTGGCGGAGTCCTTGCCGACCGGGATCGCAAGGCCGTCCTTCCCCTTCGCGCCCGAGGGCACCACGGCGGGGCCCGAGGCGCTGCCCTTTCCGCTCTTTCCGGCGTTCGCCGCCAGGATTCCCACCACGGTCGCCAGGGCCAGGACGCAGACGACCGAGGCGCCCACGATCAGCGCCCTGCGGCGCTTGTCCGCGGCTTTCTGCTTCTCACGCTCGACCGCCAGCCGCTCACGGGCGGTGCGCTTTCCGTCACGGTTCTTCTCGCTCACATCCGGCAGAACGAACCGGGGAGGCGCAGCGCGCCTCCCCGGCCCCAGGTCCACTCGTTCGAGTGAGCGGATTGTCCCGTTACGCGTTGCCGCGTACGCCCTCGGCCAGCTCACCGGCCAGCGTCCGTACCGCCTCCAGGGCGGCCGCCTCGTCCTCCGCGTCCAGCATCCGCTTCACGAACGCCGAACCGACGATCACCCCGTCGGCGAAGCCGGCCACCTCGGCGGCCTGTGCCGCGTTGGAGACGCCGAGGCCGACACAGACCGGCAGGTCGGTGGTCGCCCGGGTGCGGCGGACCAGGTCCTGGGCCTGGGCGCCGACCGTCTCACGGGTGCCGGTGACGCCCATGAGCGAGGCCGCGTAGACGAAGCCGGAACCGGCCGCGGTGATCTCGGCGAGCCGCTCGTCCTTGCTGCTGGGCGCGACCACGAAGACCGTGGCGAGCCCGTGCTTCTCGGCGTGCTCCCGCCACAGGGCCGACTCCTGCACGGGCAGGTCCGGCAGGATGCAGCCGGCGCCACCCGCCTCGGCCAGCTCGGCCGTGAAGCGCTCCACGCCGTAGCGGTCGATCGGATTCCAGTACGTCATCACGAGCACCGGTTTGCCGGTCGCCCCGTACGCCTCGCGGACGGTGCGCATGACGTCGGCGATCTTGACGCCGCCGCGCAGGGCGATGTCGTCGGCGGTCTGGATGACGGGACCGTCGAGGACGGGGTCGCTGTGCGGCAGTCCCACCTCGACGACGTCGGCGCCGCCGTCTAGGACCGCCTTGATCGCGGCGATGCCGCCGTCGACGGTCGGGAAGCCGGCCGGCAGGTACGCGATGAGCGCGGAGCGCCCCTCCGCCCCGGCGGCGGCGAGGGTGTCCGACAGCAGTTGGCCCTTTCCACTGTTCAATGCAGCCCCGCTCACTTGGCGTCCCCCTCGATCTCCGCGCCCTCGCTGTCGGCGTCCGCGGCGACGGACGCGTCGGTGTCGTACAGGCCGAAGTAGCGGGCGGCCGTGTCCATGTCCTTGTCGCCGCGCCCGGACAGGTTGACGACGATCAGCCCGTCCCTGCCCAGCTCCCGGCCGACCTCCAGGGCGCCGGCGAGCGCGTGGGCGCTCTCGATGGCCGGGATGATGCCCTCGGTGCGGGACAGCAGGCGCAGGGCCTGCATGGCCGCGTCGTCGGTGACGGCGCGGTACTCGCCGCGGCCGCTGTCCTTGAGGTACGAGTGCTCGGGGCCGATGCCCGGGTAGTCGAGGCCGGCGGAGATCGAGTACGGCTCGGTGATCTGGCCCTCGTCGTCCTGCAGGACGTAGGAGCGGGAACCGTGCAGGATGCCGGGCTCGCCGGCAGTGAGGGTGGCGGCGTGCTCACCGGTCTCGATGCCGTGCCCGGCGGGCTCGCAGCCGATCAGACGCACGGACGCGTCGGGGATGAACGCGTGGAAGAGCCCGATGGCGTTGGAGCCGCCGCCCACGCAGGCGATGGCCGCGTCGGGCAGGCGCCCGGCGCGTTCGAGCAGCTGCCGCCGCGCCTCCACGCCGATCACGCGGTGGAAGTCCCGCACCATGGCCGGGAAGGGGTGGGGTCCGGCCACGGTGCCGAAGAGGTAGTGGGTGTGCTCGACGTTGGCGACCCAGTCGCGGAACGCCTCGTTGATGGCGTCCTTCAGGGTGCGGGAGCCGGACTTCACGGCGATGACCTCGGCGCCCAGCATCCGCATACGGGCGACGTTGAGGGCCTGCCTCCGGGTGTCGATCTCACCCATGTAGATGGTGCAGTCGAGCCCGAAGAGGGCGCAGGCGGTGGCGGTGGCGACGCCGTGCTGGCCTGCGCCGGTCTCGGCGATGACCCGCGTCTTGCCCATCCTCTTGGTGAGGAGGGCCTGGCCGAGCACGTTGTTGATCTTGTGGGATCCGGTGTGGTTGAGGTCCTCGCGCTTGAGGAACATCCGGGCGCCACCGGCGTGTTCGGCGAACCTTGGCACCTCGGTCAGGGCGCTGGGCCGGCCGGTGTAGTTGACGAGCAGGTCGTCGAGCTCGCGGGCGAACTCGGGATCGGCCTTGGCCTTGTCGTACTCGACGGCGACCTCGTCCACGGCGGCGACGAGGGCCTCCGGGATGAACTTGCCGCCGAAGGCGCCGAAGTAGCCCTCGGCACTGGGGATTTGACCCTCCGGGTCGGGGATGAAGAACTCGCTGGGCATGCGGAAACCTCACGGTGAGTGTGTGAACAGACACTGATCGCCGTGGGGGCGGGGCTTGTCGGTCGGCCGCGGGCCGTCCGTGGCTTGTCGCGCCCACGCGGCGGAGCCGCATGGGCGGGTACTGCCCCGCACCCCTAAGAGGGGCGCTGCCATCGCCGTCCGTTTACTTGGCCGGGCTCGTCACCGATGACGTACCGCACGCGTCGCCCGTGCACCCGGCGTGCGGGCGCACGGCAACCGCGGGGTCGGCAGCCGCGGGCGAGGCGGGCATACCGGTCCGTGGTCGTCACGGTGATCGGAAGCGTCATCGGAGCCAACCCTACCCGTGTGTCAGCCCCGGCCGTGCCGCAATGCGGGATGCGCACCCGCCGCCACCATGTCGGCGACCGCTGTCTTCGGGTCGCGACCGGTCACCAGCGACTCGCCGACGAGCACCGCGTCGGCGCCCGCGTTGGCGTACGCGATCAGGTCGTGGGGGCCGCGGACCCCGGACTCGGCGACCTTCACGATTCCCTCGGGGATCTCGGGGGCGACCCGCTCGAACGTGGAGCGGTCGACCTCCAGGGTCTTGAGGTTGCGCGCGTTGACGCCGATCACCTTCGCGCCGGCGTCCACCGCCCGCTCGACCTCGTCCTCGTCGTGCACCTCGACGAGCGGGGTGAGCCCGATGGACTCGGCGCGCTCGACGAGCGACTCCAGGGCGGGCTGGTCGAGGGCGGCGACGATCAGCAGCGCGAGGTCGGCGCCGTACGCCCGTGCCTCCCAGAGCTGGTACGAGGTGACGATGAAGTCCTTGCGCAGCACCGGGATGTCGACCCGGGCCCGGACGGCCTCCAGGTCGGCCAGCGAGCCGCCGAAGCGGCGCTGCTCGGTCAGGACGGAGATGACGGCCGCGCCGCCCGCCTCGTAGTCCGCCGCGAGCCCCGCCGGGTCGGCGATCGCGGCGAGCGCGCCCTTGGAGGGGCTGGACCGCTTGACCTCGCAGATCACCTTGACGCCGTCACCGCGCAGGGCGGCGACGCCGTCCTTGGCCGCGGGAGCCTTCGCCGCGCGCTCCTTGAGCTCGTCGAGGCTGACGCGCGCCTGCCGCTCCGCGAGGTCGGCACGGACTCCGTCGATGATCTCGTCGAGCACACTCACGCGAGCGGCCCCCTTCCTGGCGGTTGACGATTCAGCCGGCTCAATCGGGTTGAGCCCGGTTCCACCGGGTCTGCCTCGGCGGTGGGTACCGATGGTCACTTTGATGGTATCCGGAGGAAGGCGTAGGCCTCGCATCCGGTTGACGCCGGTCCCACTACCTGGACATTCACAGGTTGATCAAGGATGCAGCCAGCCACCGAAGGGCAGGTTCCGGACAACCGTGAAGACCAGCAGCAACGCGCCCAGGCTCCACATCTGCACCGGCCCGAGCTCGATCCGCAGCGGCCGTCCCCGCACGGCGCGGATCACCCAGACGGTCCACACCACGGTGAAGGCCAGATAGCCGACGACGGCCAGTGCGTTGTCCTGGAGCGCCGCCAGGAAGTCCCCGTGCACGAAGGCGTGCGCGCTGCGCAGTCCGCCGCAGCCGGGGCAGTACAGGCCGGTGTAACGGAACAGCGGACAGACCGGGTAGTGGCCGGGTTCGTTGGGGTCCACCGCACCGACGTAGGCGAAGGCTCCGACGACGCCCGCGAGCGCCCCGGCGGGAACGGCGAACCGCCTCAGGACGGCGGTGGCCGCGCCGCCCGTACGGTACTGGGGCACGCTATGTGACCCCGTACTGCTTCTCGAAGGCGCGGGCCGGTTCCGTGCTGGTGTCGCGGGTGTTGATGCCGACGAACTGGACGCCCTTGCTCGCGGT
>NZ_JBEOZU010000161.1:0-10611 GCF_040298185.1 Streptomyces sp. NPDC001634
GAATCTCCTACCTGTCTGGGGACGGCCGACGCGATCGGCATCGAGGCTGCCGTGGCCCGATCCGTGCACGCGCTGTGAAGGCGTCCGTGCGCCCCGGCCGCCGTCCGCTACGCGTCGACGTGATCGCCTCACGCGGCGCGGCGGCGGGCCTGATGCGCGGCTTCCACCGCGCGCACCCCGAGATCGACCTCGACGTGGTGATGCTGCTCGACATCGAGACGGCCATCACCGCCATCCGGTCCGGCGCGATCGACGCGACCTTCCGCGCCGTCGCCGCGCCCGGCCGGCCCGTTCCCGAGGATATCGAGTCCGTCCGGGTACTCGACGAGCCGCTCCAACTCCTCACCGGCCCCGCCCACGCGCTGGCGGGCGCCCGGTCGGTGACCGTCGCTCAGCTCGCCGGGCACCGGATCTGGATGCCCGGCATCGTCCCCGGTACCGAGTGGGCCGCCTACTACGACGACCTCGTCGTCGAGTTCGGCCTCACCATCGAGGCGACCGGCCCCAACTTCGGCTCCGACGCGCTCCTCGACACCGTCGCCGACACCCCGGCCCTGGCCACTTTCATGGGCGAGCACACCCGCCTCGTCTGGCCCGCCGGCCACGGCCTGCGACGCATCCCGGTGACCGACCCGACGCCCGTCTACCCGCATTCGCTCCTCTGGCACCGCGACAACGCCCACCCAGCACTGGCCACCCTCCGCGCCCACCTCGCCGCCACAGCGGCCGGCCACAACGCCGCTGGGACCTGGGCGCCGGGCTGGGTGATTCCGCGCTGAACGCCGCTGCGTCTTCGATTGGTGATCGGCGCCATCGGCGCCGCCTGCGCGTTCATCGGGCCGCTGTGGAACGTCGTGATCATCAGCTACACGACCGTCCTGGTCCCCAACGAGCTACTGGGCCGCGTCACCAGTGCGGCCATGACCCTGTCCTGGGGAGTCATGCCCATGGCCTCCCTCGGCGCCGGCTACCTGCTCACCACTCTCGGACCAGTCGGCTCCATATTCGTCCTTGCTACGGTGATGCTCGTTACCGCGGTCATCGTCACCGCCAGCCCGGCCGTCCGCCATGCCCCACCGCTCCCCACACACGACGAGTCGACCTAACCCCAACCGCCAACTGCTACCCGGTCGACATGGATTCGGGGGTGAGGAAAATCGGCGTCAGATCGTGCTTCTGTGCGCTCTGCGATCGACGCCGGGTCTTATGGAGCGGGGGCCGGTCGCTCACGGAGAGCGTCCGAACGGATCGCCCACCGTCGGACGCGGTCCGTGCTCGCGGTGACGAGGAGGGTGCCGTCGGGTGAGAACGCCACCGCATGGACCGCGCTCTGGTGGCCGGTGAGCGGTTCGCCGACAGGTCGGCGCGTGGTCGGGCCCCACAGCCTGACCGAGCGGTCCGTGCTTCCGGTGGCGAGGGGGGTTACCCACCACAACGCGACCTGGTGGGCGTCCGCGACGAGCGCGTCGCCCGCCGCCGCCTTGCCAACTCGACCTCGAACGCCACGGAGCGAGGACCCCGGCCGGGATCCTCACCCGCGTCGGACAACGCATCCTGGCGATGACGGCCGCAATCTGGCACAACCGCAACACGGGCCGAGCCATCACCCGATCACCGATACGGCAGCTGTAGTTCTGGTGTTGGTGCAGGTCGGGCGTGTCAGGGGCGGGTGTGGGCATGGGTACGGCCACTGTGATCATGAACGTTTGTGAGGACGTATCAAGAGACGGTGGCCGTGGAGGCCACGATGGCCGGGCAGGCGTGGGCGAAGGCGTTCGGGGCGGCGATGGGCGTGATCAGCGGCTGTTTCGCGCGGCGTGAAGCACGCGAGACCGCCCGGGAGTTGACCGCCGGACTGCTGCTGGAGGTGCACACGCGCAACTGTTGGACCCTCGCCGAGGCGCTCGGGCACCCCGGCCCGCATCGGTTGCAGCATCTGCTCTCTCGCGCCCGTTTCGATCACGACCAGGCGCGCGAGCAGGTAGCCCGGATGGTCATCGATCACCTTGCCGACGAGGACGTGGTGTTGGTGGTGGACGAGACCGGGGACGCCAAGTCCTCGACTGGTTGTGTGGGCGCGGGCCGGCAGTATTCCGGTGCCCTGCACGGTGTGGGTCTGTGCCAGGTCGCGGTGCATCTGGCCGTGGTCACATCGACCACACGGGTGATCATCGACCGGGCCTTGTACCTCCCGGCTGACTGGGCCGCCGATGATGAGCGACGCGAGGCGGCTGGCGTCCCCGACGAGATCACCTTCGCCACCAAGTCACAGCAGGCCGCACGGATGGTGGCCGATGCCCTCGACGCCGGGGTGCGCGCTCGCTGGTTCGCCGCCGATGAAGTCTACTGCGGCCGTGAACTACGCATGGAGATCCGCCGGTTAGGACTCGGTTATGCCGTCGGTGTCCCGGCCACCCACTCGGTCGTCGACGGCGCCGAACGGCGCTGGCAAGCCCGTCAACTGCTCAACAAGGTCCGCCCCGAGCAGTGGATGCGCCGGGCCACCGGCGACGGCGCCAAGGGCCGACGCCAGTACGACTGGGCCTGGCTGGACATCCGCCCCGACGACACCCCCAACGAGGCCGGGCCGCAGGGCACAACGAACGTGCTGGTCGCCCGCCGCCACCGCTACACCGGCGAGGTCTCATACTTCCGCTGCCACGCCCCCGGCCCTGTCGCTCTCGCCACCCTCGTGGAGAACATCTGCCGCCGCTGGAAGATCGAGGAGACCTTCCAGCTCGCGAAGGGCTACACCGGCCTCGACCAGGGCCAGGTCACCTGCTGGAACTCCTGGATGCGCTGGTCACTGTTCTCCCTGATCGCCGCCGCCGTTCTCACCATGACCCTGCATGCCGAGACACCCGCCACCACCAGACGGCCGACCCGTCTCGTCCCGCTGACCTGCCCCGAACTCGTACGCCTCCTACGGACCTTCGTCCTGCCGTCACCCACCCGTGATCGCGAGCACGCGCTCCGCTGGACCGCTTGGCGCCGACGCCATCAGGCCACCGCGCAAGCCTGCCACCAGCAACGACACCACCTTTACGACCAACCATGATCGGAACCACAGCTGCCGTGACTGTGCCCCGCGCCGCGCGATTCGTGGCCGGATCGGCGAACGGGGTTACCGTTGCGCGTCGGCTTCTGCGCGGGCGCGTTCGATGTCGGGGACGTGGCTCTCGGCCCATTCCCGGACGGCACGTAGGGGTGTCAGCAGTGACCGGCCGAGGTCGGTAAGGGCGTACTCGACATGTGGGGGATTTGCGGGAATCTCCGTGCGAGAGATCAGACCGTCGTACTCCATCGCGCGAAGCGTCTCGGTGAGCGCCTTCGGTGTGATCCCCCGGATGTGCGCCTTGAGCTCGGTGAATCGCATCGGCCTGTTGTCCAGCGCGTTGACGATGAACACCGTCCAGCGCGCCCCGATCCGGTGCAGAACGGTGCGACTGGGGCAGGTCGCGGCCATGATGTTGTAGGCCTTACCCATACACGACTCCCGGTAGCGTTGTGGATACCGGTATAGAATCTATACCGTCCGGGTTGTGTCTCTTCCCGATTGCACGGTCCGTCCCTCGATAGCTCGGCACGGCCGTTTCGTCGCAGCGATCGTCATCGACTCGCTCGGCACCGGTGTCTTCGTCCCCGTTTCGATGCTGTATTTCCTGGCCACGACGTCGCTGACGCTGGTGCAGGTGGGCGCGGCACTGACGACGGCCGGGCTGCTGGCGCTCCCGGCGGGTCCTCTGGTCGGAGGACTGGTTGACCGGTACGGCGCCAAGCCGGTACTGCAGGCGGCAAACCTGGCCCAGGCG
This sequence comes from Streptomyces sp. NPDC001634, assembly GCF_040298185.1. Classification (NCBI taxonomy): domain Bacteria; kingdom Bacillati; phylum Actinomycetota; class Actinomycetes; order Kitasatosporales; family Streptomycetaceae; genus Streptomyces; species Streptomyces sp. NPDC001634. Next base: position 3,813 of record NZ_JBEOZU010000161.1, read on the forward strand.
CTCGGCTTTGCCGGGTATCTCGTCGTGGGCCAGACATGGCAGATCGCCATCTGCGCCTGGTTGAACAGTGCCGGGCGGGCGGTGTTCTTCAGCTGCTACGGCGTGACTGTCACGGCGCTGGCCGCGCCCGGCCAACGCGAGCGCTGGTTCGGTCTTCTGGGGTCGATACGCAACCTCGGCTACGCACTCGGCGGGCTCCTCTCCGCCGTCGCCGTCAGTATTGGTACTCACGGCGCCTACGCCACGATCGTGGTCGGCAACGCCTTGTCCTATGTCGCCGCCTTCGTTCTGATGCGGGCCGTGCCGAATGTCCGTCCCGAGGCGGGCCAGGACGCTGCTGGAGGCTGGGGGCGCGTGCTCCGGGACCGGCGGTACCTGTCACTGGTCGCGCATCAACTGTGTTTTGCGATCTCCTTGTTCGCCCTCAACATCGCGATACCGGTCTACGCTGTGGACGTGCTGGGACTGCCTGGCTGGAATGCCGGCGCGGTCTTCACGCTCAACACCCTGATGGTCGGCTTCGGCCAAGGCGTCGTCGTCAGGTGGCTCAGCGGGCGGATCCGCAGCCGCGTCCTCGTCGCCGGACACGCCTGGTTTGCGGTCGGCTACCTCCTGTTCCTCGCCGCCGACCGCGTGGCTGCGCCCGCCCTCGCGGTCGGCGTCTTGTTGCTCGGTGCAGGCAGCTACACCTTCGGTGAAATCCTCGGCGGCCCCATCACGTCGACCGTTGCCGCGGAGAGCGCCCCAGACGCTCTCCGCGGCCGGTACTTGGCCCTCAACCAGCTCGCCGTGACTGTCGCAGGAGCGGTCGCTCCGGCCGTGCTCTCCGGGTTGCTGTCCACCGGGGCAGCCTCGATCTGGCTGACCCTGGTGGGCGTCAGCGTCCTCGGAGCCACGTTCGCCACTACGATCGGCAAAGTGGTGCCAGCGGCGCAGAGCCGCATCGGAGATGTCTAACCGGCGGATATCCATGCGTAGTTCGCGGCCGCAGTAGACCTCTCACCCCCATCGCCGCCCCGAACGCCTTCGCCCACGCCTGCCCGGCTACCGTGGCCTCCACGGCCACCGTCTCTTGATACGTCCTCACAAACGTTCATGATCACGGTGGCCATACCCATACCCATACCCATACCCATGCCCACACCCGCCCCTGACACGCCCGACCTGCACCAACACCAGAACTACAGCTGACGTGACTGACCGCCTACGACCACTGACCAAGCCTTCGGACTTACTCGTCTAGGGCTCGGCGGACGGCGACCACGACCAAGCGGTCCTTTGCCAGGTCTGCCGATGACGCCATTCCGGCAGCTCAGAACCGGAGTTCCGCGATCATGCACAGGGGTTGGCTGAATTGATCCTCCACATTAAATCCCAGAAAACTCGCTGAGCGGCCTAGCACGCAATGGTTCCAGATGACACGATTGCATCGCACTCCCCAGTAATTGCGCTCGCCGATCTGACCCTCGGCTGCAGCGCGGAGTTCAGAGTGCGTCCTGCGCCGATGTCCGCGTCTTGACCAACGTGGAATCAAGTCGTCCATTTTTAGGGGGAACCGACATGAAGCGCCTCAGAATCACCATTCTCACCAGCTTGGTTGCCGTTGTCTTAGGGCTAGGGACCTCGGCCGGAGCAACACCGCGAAGCGATCCGTCCCCGTCCGCGACGATGGTGAGCCCGCCGAGTCTGCACGGACACAAGGCGGTGAAGGGCACTGAAATCATTGAATGGGGAAAGATCAAGGAAGGAAAGCTCTACTCCCTCACCTACCGCGCAGGCGACGTGAGGCCGGCAGAGCCGCCGGTTGCGCAGGCGAGTGCAAGTTGCTCCATTTACATATCGGACGTGGCGTTCCACGGTGCAGGATCGAACGCGTGGTTCCAGTGGGAGACGTCTCAGGTGTGCAGCGGCGCGTTCGGCTGGCAGTACATCCGAACGCAGATGTGGCGTAGTTCATGGAGCGGCCCTCGCGGCTACACGCCGTGGCACCAGACTCCCACGAAGACGAGCAGCTTCATCGACTACGGCTGGTCGGCCGACTGCAATGACGGCGGCGGGACATACACCTACTACCCTGTCATGGTGGGCGTTGCCAGCTTCGGCTCCAGCCCGACAACCCGGTCCGACAACGACCTACGCAAGAACTGCGGCACGTATCGTCCGTAGGAGGGCGAATGGCGCAAACCCCGCCTGAGAAATACCCGCCGGAGGGAAAGTCTCTGGGCCACGGCCCAGACTACGAGTCAAAGGCAACGGTCACCTACTCCACCGAAACCCCGGGAGCACGCAAGCTGTGGTGGCGGATCCGCGCAGCGGTGAGATGGCCGCAGAGGGCGCGCCGCCAGACCCGGTGACGTGCTGACCACTGCGTCTGCCAGATGGCAAGCGCCTCCGCGGGGCGCTCGTCTGCCGGTCGATGCGACGGCGGGCGAGCGGCCTTGTGGGTCTGGTTCTTCTCGAGGACTACCTGGTGTAACAACGGCTGACACAATGAGGTGGATCGGCTCCGTGGACCGTGTCTGGGCGGCGAGTTGAGCGTTGTCCGGCGCGCGGGGGTGGCGCTGTGGATTGTGTTGGATGAGCTGTGGGAGCGTATCGAGCCGCTGCTGTCGAGCAGGGAGCGCAGGTTCCGGTACCCGGGCCGTAAGCCACTGCCGGACCGGCAGGTGCTGTGCGGGATCCCGAACGTGCTGCACACGGACATCCAGTGGAAATACCTGCCGAAGGGCCTGGGCATCACTTGATCACTGGCGGGCATGGAACGCCGCTCGCCGTCATCCTGACCGGCGGCAAGGTTCACGAGGCCTCGCCTTCCTCGGATTCGCTACCTGCCTGATCACCTACGAGCACATCCAACGGCTTTGTCAGGGCCTCAAGTTGGCGCGGGTTGCCGCCACTGAGCCTATTCCGACCTGGCCGGTTTGCCTGGGCTGTTCACACGTGGTGGCGGGGGGCCTCGGCCCGACACCTTCATCGCGGCGGGCAGACTTCGCGCAGTGTGACAACTCTGCTCGACCCTTCGTCGACCATGCAGGGGATGGTCGTCTTCTTCGGGACGTCTCCGCAGTCGATGCAGGAGGACTGTCGTCAGCCTTTATGGCCTGTCAGGGGCGACCGCTAACGTTCTGGTGACGTAGTACCGCTGGCAGCTGACTCGGAGGAGGTACAGGATGGGTGCTTCGGCCTGGGACTACTACACGCCGTACCAGGAAGATCTTGGTGCCGCGCTCGAGGAGTTGCGGCACCGAGTGTTCCTCGCCGGCGACTACTACTGGGTGCGCGGCGGCGACTGGCTTCCTGAGGAGGAGCGCCGCCCGCGACCTTTGACCCTGGACGAACTGTGGGCGGACGAATGGACGCAGCACTCCGGCACCCACTCGATCCTCGATGTCTTCCACGTTCAACGGGAAGATGAGGAGCCCGAGGCCTGTGCAGTACAGCCGGTGACCCTCGAAGAAGCCCGGAGGGCCACCGGAACCGAACAACTGACCCGCGAACACGTTCCAGCGATCCAAGACCTCGCTCGCGAGCGATGGTACGGCCGTTGCGCAGTACTGCACGACGACCACGGGACGCCACAGGAGATCTACTTCTGGGGTTGGTCTGGAGACTGAGCCATCCACCTGTTCTCAGGCTGGAGCAAGGTAGAGGGCGAGCACGGCCTTGATCAGGTCCGTGATGCGGCTCTTGCTGCACCGCAGATTGCGCAGGAGTCGCCAGGTCTTGAGGGTGGCCATGGCCTGTTCGCCGAGGACTCGGATCTTGGCATGTGAGCGGTTGACGGCCTGCTGGCCTGCGGAGAGGTCGTGCCGACGACCGCGGTAGGGCACGTGGACGGTGCCGCCGGCGCCTTGGTAGCCCTTGTCAGCCCAGCAGGGATGCCGGCGTCCGTCAGGGCCCAGATGATGCCGTGGGTGCGGGCGGCCTTGATGCCGTGCTCGGCACCGGGCAGGGCTGGCGAGGCCTGGCTGCGTAGGTGAGAACGGGTATGGGTTGTCGATGAGTCTGAACAGCAGTGGTCGATGACTGCGTGGAAAAAGGTCGATGAGCATCGACACCGCTGCTGGGCACCTGTCGTGTCGGCGGCCGCTGAGAAGGTCGAGTCATGGCGTGGGCCGCCCGTCAGGGACGCGGGGCTTTCTCGCCGTGCACGGCTGTGTATTCGGCTGCGAGCCAAGGTCCGAGGTCGTTGCTGAGCATCCCGAGCACCGCCGGGTCGGGTGAGGGTACACGGCCAATGGACGCGGCGACACGCATCTGCTCGACGCGCTCGGGGTAGAAGCGGCCGAAGAGCTCGGCGGCCTGGTCGAGGTCGCTGGTCCAGCCGCGCCATCGGGGCATGATCAGGGTGAATCCTGTGCGGACGATGCGACGGCCGACGAGACGGCTGAGGGTCCGGTGATCGGCGTCCGTGGTGGCTTCGGCTGCTTCGGCACGCCAGTGTGGAAGCACTCGGGCGAGGTCACCGTTGGTCTCCCGCGCGAGTAGGGCTGTGGGGCGGTAACGGGGCAGTTGTTCCGCGAGCTCAGGGCCCAGCAAAGGGGTGCAGAGGCAGGCGATGAAGAACCCGCCATCGTGACGTTCGACGTCGCTGAGCAGAACCCGCGTGCTGGTCAGCAGGATCCCGACGCCATCGATCTGTGGGAATGCACGGTCGAGTACGGCCTCGATTGATTTGGCGTCAGCCCGGTCGGCTTCGGTGGGCTCGTCGTGGAGGGCGAGCTGGAGGTCGAGGTCGGAGACTCCGGGGGTGGCGGTGCCACGGGGGATGCTGCCGTAGAGGTAGGCGCTGTGCAGGCGCGTTCTGCCGAACGTCTCGGTGATATGAGTGCGGGCGGCATCGACGACGAGGACGAACGCTGCCGGCACTCGGTCCAGCGCGCCTTCGCGTGCGATCGTTCCGTCGCGGTCCAGCCCTCGTTCATTCATGAGGCCACTGTGCCTTGTGCTGCTGTGTGCTGCCGAGCGGATTTGCGAGGCGGTGTGGCGTCCGCGAATCGCACCGCCCTCGCATCCGCCGGCGGGCGGTGCAGCACCGGCCCACCAGGATCGATGGACACGACCTCGCCGTCCTCGCTCGTTCCCCGACCCGCGGGGTGCTCTCGGACATTCCAGCGTAGGGCTTCAGACAGGGCGGGAGCGTTCTCGCCTGGCGAGACGGTTGGCCGTGATCATCCTGCTTTGGTGAAGTGGTGCAGGTCCCGGGACGCATGACGCGACACCTGATGATCAAGGTGTCTGAAGCCGTCGATCACGCAGGGGCCGCGTCCGCATGTCAGTATCCGAGGCCGACGTCCTCGCGTGTCACCGTGACCGCTTCGCGGACACATACGCCGTCGAAGCCGAGCAACTGCCAGACCTGGCCGAGACCCTGGAGACGGCGCCGCTCCGCGATACCGAGTTCTTTCGAGAGATGGTTGCCAGTTTAAGCACGGGCTTGCGTGTGATCTCGCACGATGATCTTGCCGGTGTTCTGGCCGCGCAGCATTCCCAGGAACGCGTCCACGATGCGCTCGAACCCGTCAACCACCGTCTCGTCCAGAGCGAGCCGGCCGCTCTGCAGATGCGGTACCGCGAACTCGTACAACTCCTCCTGCACATCACGGTAGTTGCTGACCAAGAAGCCCTCCATGCGGATGCTCTTCTCCACGATGTCCGCGTAGTTGAAACGCGGCGGTGGCGCGTCGGGGGTGTTGTACTGGCTGATCGTGCCGATGCGGACGATGCGCCCGAACTCGCGCAGCGCTCCCACGGCCGCGGCCAGCTGCTCGCCGCCGACGTTGTCGACGAATACGTCGATGCCGTCCGGTGCGACCTTGCCGAGCAGGTCGGCGGCGGGCCCGTCGTGGTAGTCGAAGACAGCGTCATAGCCGACCTCCCGCGTGAGGTGGCCGGTCTTCGCTGCCGAGCCCGCGCTGCCCACGAGCCGTCCGGCGCCGAGCAGCCGGGCGAGCCGCCCGGTCGCCGTGCCGACCCCGCCCGCTGCGGCCGACACAAACAGGTCTTCACCCTCCTGGAGCCGGGCGACCCGGGTCAGGCCCACATAGGCGGTCAGGCCGGTGCCACCGAGCATGCTCAAGTACGCGGTCAGCGGCACGCCGTCGAATCGAGGCAGCTGCCGGATCTCCTCGGGTGTGACAACCGCGTGCGTGCGCCAGCCCTGCCGGTGGAACACGATCTCACCCTCCGCCAGCCGGGGCGTGCGCGAGGCGATGACCCGCCCGATGGTACGGCCCTCCAGCGGTGCGTCGAGCGCGAAGCCGCCGGGCACGTCGTCCATCATCTCGCGGTGATAGGGGTCGACGGACCAGTAGAGGTTTTTCACAAGCGCGCTGCCGACTGCGGGGTCGGGAAGCGTGGACTCAACGAAGGCGAAGTGCTTGGCGGTGGGAAAGCCGTGAGGGCGGGCGGTCTGGTGCACGGTGAGCGCGGTCTCGTTCATGACCGGACGGTAGGGCAGGAATGCGCCTGGTGAGCAGCTGGTTGGGCTCATACGAGACCCCGTTCCATGAGCAGTTCTCATACGTTGAGGTGAGCGCCCCGTGGTCCGCACGACCGACTCTGATCTCGCCCCGCATGAACTGCGCGTCCTGGTGGCGGTCGCAGACACCGGCGGCTTCTCGGCCGCGGCCGAGACACTTGGTCTGACTCAGTCCGCGGTCTCCCACTCGGTTCGCGGCAGTGAGCGGAAGATCGGTGTCGTGCTCTTCGAACGCGGCCGCACCGGCGCCCGCCCCACCGCTGCCGGAGAGAAGGCCGTGGCGCACGCCCGCCGCATCCTGCGCCTGCTGGACGTCCT
>NZ_JBEOZU010000162.1:0-10577 GCF_040298185.1 Streptomyces sp. NPDC001634
CGAGGTGCGCAGGCCCCCCGCCGAGCGCGTCAGCAAGGGCCGCGGAGTCGGCGGCGAGGCCGCGCAGGGTGTAGGCGGGCGCCTCCGGATCCGTCGTCGTCGTCTCGCCGCTGTCGCGCAGGTCGTAGCGCACCACACGGCGCCCGCCGGCGGCGAGGCGCTCGCAAAGCGCGTCGGGCCAGGAGAGCATCGTCGTCCCGCCCGCGAGCAGGACGAGTGGGGCGTCGTCGTCACCGAACGACTCGATGCCCAAGGCGATCTCATTGGCGTTGACAGTGGTCATCGGATCACCGGACGACGTCGTAGGTCAGGTGCGTCGCGGTCGATGTCGAGATCACGCTCCGCTGCACCAGCGTGCGCGGCGCTTCGCCGGTGAACAGTGGTGTCCCGGCGCCCAGCACGATGGGCGCGAGGTGCAGTGTCAGCGTGTCGACCAGCCCGGCGTCGAGCGCCGAGCCGACCGTGGCGCCGCCGCCCATGAGGATGACGTCGAGGTCCTTGCCGCTGTCCGACGACGCCGCCTCGGCTCGCTCGCGCGCGGCGGTGACGGCGTCGGGCAGACCGGTGGTGACGAACGTCCAGTCGAGGTTGGTTGTCCGCACCGACTCTGGCAGCGAGCTCGTCACGACGACGAACGCGGGCTTGCCGACCTCGCCGGCGCCGTAGCCGGTCGTGTCGCCCCAGCCTTTCGGCCCGTCGACAACGTCGAAGAGGTGGCGGCCGAGGACGACGGCGCCCGAGCGGGCGGTCCCCTCGCGCAGGACCCGGCGGTCGTCGGGGTCGTCGGAAAACGCCCACGTGTGCAGGGCCTCGCCGCCGGTGCCCAGACCGTTGTCCGGGCTGGGGTCGGGCCCGGTGACGAAGCCGTCGAGAGAGACCGAGATGTCAGCGATAATTCGAGTCATGCCAGGGCAGACCCGATCCGCCGCCCAAACTCATCGCTCACGCATGAAGCGTGTGGCGGAGGCGAACTCGATAGCACGACGCGCGAGGCGGCACGTCGGACGTACAGTGGACGATCGCCCCCGAGTACCTCAGAGGCGCATATGCGCAGGTCAAAGGGTATGGCCTCTTTGGTGCTCGGAATGGCCGGGTGAAGGGTTGCGGCCGCGCTTCCGTGATGACTGCGACGTTCGACGTGGAGCGCGGCCACAACCAATTGGAGCGCTCAATACAGGTCGGCTGATTGACGGGTACGGCCACGGCTGATCATCGGTGTGTGAAGACTGAAGATCTTGTCGTGGCCGCGGGTCACAGCGTAGAACCAGCCCGCCGGCAGGAGGCGTTCGAGGTCCTGATGGGCCGGAGAGCGGGCCGGTTCGCGCGGGTTGAGCCCCGGCGCCGGGTGAGGGACTTGGTACTCGGGCTGCTGCCGGTCCTGCCGCGCAAGAACTGCTGGTCGATCGCCGAGTGGGCCGGGGAGACGAGTCCGGACGGCATGCAGCACCTGCTCGGCCGGGCGAGGTGGGATGCCGACCGCGTGCGGGATGACGTGCGCGAGTACGTGCTGGAGCATCTGCGCGACGAGGACGCGGTGCTGGTGGTCGACGAGACCGGCGACGTGCAGAAGGGGACGCACACCGTCGCCGTCCAGCGCCAGTACACCGGCACCGCCGGCAGGATCGAAAACGCGCAGGTCGCGGTCTACCTCGTCTACGCGGGAGGGCGCGGGCACGCGGCGGTGGACCGGGAGCTGTACATCCCGCGCTCGTGGACGTGCGACCCGGACCGCTGCCGGGCCGCGGGCCTGGGCGAGGACACCGTCTTCGCGCCCAAGCCGGAACTGGCCGCCCGCATGATCGGCCGGTTCCTCGACGCCGGGCACCGCGTGGACTGGGTCGCAGGCGACGAGGTCTACGGCGGCAACCCGAAACTGCGGTCCGCACTGGAAGAGCGCGGGGCCGGCTACGTGCTCGCGGTCGCCTGCTCAGCCGAAGTCACCACCGGTGCGGGGAAGTTCCGCGCGGATGCCTGGCAGCGAAGGTGCCCAGGCGGGCCTGGCAGAAGCTGTCGGCCGGGGCCGGCGCCAAGGGGCACCGCTTCTACGACTGGGCCGTCATCGACCTGGCCGAGCCCCGGCCAGGCAGTCACCGGCTGCTGGTCCGCCGCAACCGCACCACCGGTGAACTCGCCTACTACCGCTGCTTCTCACCCGCCCCGGCGCCCCTGGCACCCGCTGCCCAACCTCGCCGAGACGGTCGAGGAGACGGCCGGTGCCCATCACCCTTGCATCCGGAAGGCGTTCACCACGGCCCCAGCTGTCACGGAGTCCGCCACCGCGTCCACGCGGACGGCACTCGGGACGTCCTCGGGCGCCCGAAGCGGCTGGTGGCCCGCACCACCGAGCGGTACACAGCGGTGCAGCAACTGCTCTCCGAGGGTGAATCTCTGGCCGCGATCGGCCGTCGGCTGCGGCTGGACCACTCAACCGCAGCTGCACCAGGAACTGCGCGCACGCGGCTTCACCGGCAGCCGCCCACGCCTGCTCCCGAGCCACGGCCCGCCCCGAAACCCCGGCGCATCGTCCGCTGGATCATGACCAACCCCGGACATCTCGCCGGGACCGACGCGGCCGAGCTCAAAAAATCCGGGCCATCTGCCCGCACCTCGACGCCACCGCAGGCCACGTCCGCGACTTCGCCGCCATGATGCGCGACCTGCGCGGCGACGACCTGCCCGCTTGGATGGACCGCGTCCTCGCAGACGACCTGCCCGCCCTGCACTCCCTGGTCGACGGCATGAATCGTGACCTGGACGCGGTCACCGCCGGCCTGTCCACGCCATGGAGCTCAGGCCAGGTCGAGGGCCCCGGGACCACAGCCCGGCTCCTCAAGGGCAAGGGCTTCGGCCGGGCCAACCTCGACCTCCTCCGCAGACGCATCCTCCACAGCCCATGACCCCGCCGACGTCACAAGATCCCCGACAGAGCCGAATTACGTGACCGTCGACAGTCTGCCGTAGCAGCCGTGCACGTGTCCCGGCGAAGCCCCCGCACACTGGGCACACCGCGGTGTCCTCCTGGGTCCGGGCCTGCACCAGGATCCGCTCACGTCTTCGACGACCAGCGGGAACAGCCCCGAAAGCGCCACGTCCGCAGGCTCGTTGACATCTCTCACGCGATGTCGACGACGTCGGCGCCATACAATGTCACCACCGAATGTGAGACAGGGCCGTTCACTGGACATTCCCCATGCGGGCGTCTCAGGCCGGGAAGCCGTAGCTGTAGCCCTGAGCGTCCAGCTGGTCGAGGAGACGGGCGAGCGCCTGCACTGTCTGCGAACGGTCACCGCCACCGTCGTGCATCAGGATGATCGCGCCGGGTCGCAAGTCCTGGTTGATGTTGCGCAGGATGCCGTCCACACCCGGGCGCCGCCAGTCGTTGGCGTCGTCGCTCCAGCCAAGCGGCTGCAGGTGGTTGGCGCCGGCTATCCCCCGGATCGTCGGGCTCCAGTCGCCGCCGGGTGCCCGGTAGTACATCAGCTTCGCGCCGTTCCCCGCGGCGTTCGTTATCTCGCGCTTGGCGTCGACGATCTCGTGGATGTTGTACTCGACCGGCTTGCGGCTCTGCTGCTCGTCATGATGGACCGAGTGGTCGCACAGCCGGTCCCCGTCCGCGACGATCGCCTTGGTCAGGTAGGGGTAGCTCTGGGCGAGCGGCCCGACCTCGCAGAAGGTGGCCTTCGCGTGGTGCTGGGCGAGGAGCGCCAGCACCTGGGGGGTCCACCGCGGGTCCGGGCCGTCGTCGAAGGTGAGCGCTACGGACTTGCCGCTGCCCTCCACCCCGTGGCCGACCAGCACGTCGGAGCCCGGCTGGGCGCTCGGCAGCTGCCCGTCGGCATTCGCCGGGCCGGACTGCGAAGCAGGCCCGGACGGCACCGCGGCGGAGCCTGTGCTGGGGCCGGACTGCGTTCCTCCTGCCGCGCGGCCGGGTGCCGACGCGGACGGGGAAGCGGACGAGGGCGACGGCGCCGGGGACGAGGGGTGCGGCCCGGGAGAGGAGGGCTTCGTCGAGGGGGTCACGCTGCTGGGCGAGCTCCGGGGTATGTGCCCGCCTGCGTGCGGCCCGCACGCCGTGAGCACGGCTCCCGCCATCGCCGCTGTGAGGGCGGCTGCCGTCACCCCTTTGATTCTGGCCAATGCCACAGATCTACCTCCGTCGGCACCACTCGGTGCCTGAATCGGTGCTGGTACTGATCACGTCGACGCGCAGGCAGGGCTGAGCGCAGGCGCGCCGCCGGTCGATGACACGGCGGCGCCCGTGGTCAGGGGCCGCCGAAGATCTACGTCCCTGCGCGTCAGTGCTCAGGGGTTACCGGTCGCTCCGAGCGCTCCGGGGGTCGGTCAGGCGGCGGGCACCATTGCCCGGCCGCGGATCGCCCGCTCTCGACTGGAGACGGCCAGTACGTCCGGTTTGCGCCTGAAGTCCGACCACAATAAAGGACTCGTGTCGCCTTGCTTAACAATTCCAATCTGTGATGAATGTCGCATTGCGTCCTGGGATGAAAGGGAACGAGCCGAAAACAAAGCCGTCGGCACCGAAATCGGGGGTGGATCAGACCTCCGGGATGAGTCTGGCGGATGCCCGCTTATTGGCCAGATGGTGTCCGACACGTAGGCGGCGTGAATCCGGGCTGTGGCATCCGGGCAGAGCAGGAGAAGTCAGGGCCCGCACCATTCTGTGACGACTTCACCGGGGAGCGAGCGCGTCTTCACCCGCGTTCTCGCCGAAATACTGCACCGCGCCATCGTGAGTACGGACAACCGGCGCCTGCCCCTGCAGCGCGCCTTCTCCCTGGAGATCCTCACCACCCCCGTGGACCTGCGCGACGCCGGCGTCCCAGGTGAGCTGTACCGCCTCAAGAACGGCTCCCTGCCGCAGCGCCGGCGCTGCACGAGGCCAAGCACCGTTCACCGACCTGACCGGCCGCACCTTCGGCCTGCGTGCTACGCCCACGGCCAGATCCTCGTTGATGTCGACCTCCTCGAGCACGGACACGAACAGCCCATCGCGAACCCACCGGAACAAATCATCAAAACGCTCTCGGCGCACACCGGTTCCGTGCACGAAGGTGAAACGCATGCACCCCCCAACTTGCCATGTTCTGTAGGGAGGATAGGGCGCACAACGATGCCAAGGGACCTGTTCGTCCGAGTGGCCACGCCTTGTGGCGGCGCTCGCCGGGGGAGCGTGAACCCGCCCGGGCCCACTGCCTGTCGCCGGTAGCTTTCAGAGGCCAGCGGTTTCCTTGGGTCGGCGGGCGACCGTATTGGTTTTGTCGAGGTGCCTGTACACCGTGGAGCGGGGCACGCCTAACAGGCCGGCGATTTGCTGGACGCTCTTCTCGCGGGCGTCGGAGAGCTGCTCGGCAGCCGCGGCCTGGTTCGGGGTGAGCTTGGGGCACCGGCCCCCGATCCGGCTGCGGGCGGTGCACGGCTGAACGCGGGCGCGCGTCGCCGGGAGGTTTTCCGTGTCCACCGTGAACCATGCGCGTCGATTGGCGGACGTATGAGGCGTGACAGGATTCACGCTGGCCAGGGACCGCGCTGGGTGGCGGGGCGCCACACCGTTCAGGGGCTCTGCGCAGGTGAGCGAGGGCGCGGACGAGGACGCGGATGATCTGGCGGACATGGCTGCCATGCGAGCTGGGCTGCTGGGTCCTGCCGGTCGACGCGGCGAGTCGTGGTGCGGGTTTGGGCGGATCAGCCGTACATGGGGGTGTCGCAGTGCCAAAGTGGTGGTCAGCAGGCGACGTTGCAGGGGAGGATGATCACCATGACGGATAAGGGCTCCTCCATCGACCCCACCAAGCCCAGTATCGCCCGCGTCTACGACTACCTGCTCGGCGGCAAAGACAACTACGCCGTGGACCGGGAGGTCGGCGACGTATTCAAACGTGACCTTCCTGGTTCGGTAGCAATCGCTTTCGCCAACCGCGCGGCCCTGACCCGGGCGGTTGGACAGATCGCGACGACCACTGACGTGCGGCAGTTCATCGACCTGGGCAGTGGTCTTCCGACCGCCGACAACGTCCACCAGGTCGCGCAACGGCACGCTCCGGAGTCTCGGGTCGTGTACGTCGACATCGACCCCCAAGTGCTGGTTCACGGCCGTGCCCTGTTGGAGGAGAACGACCAGACCCGGGTCGTCGCGGCCGATGTACGCAACCCCGAAGACGTGCGTACCCACCAGGACACCCTGGAACTGATCGACTTCGATCGCCCCGTCGCCGTCATATTCAGCGCCATCCTTCACCACGTCAACGACGACGAAGACCCAGCTGGAATCGTCCGCTACTGGCGCGACCATGTACCCTCCGGGAGCTACTTCTTCGTCAGCCACTTCCGTTCCGGCAACAATCCGGAGACAGCGGAGGCCGAGGGAGTCCTGCAGCAGACTTTCGGGCGCGGCCGGTGGCGCACCGACGAGGAGATCGAATCCCTGCTGGATGGCCTGGAGATCCTCGACCCCGGGATCGTCCCTGCGTCCCTGTGGCGTCCTGACGTGGTTGACAGCCCGTGGAACAGCAGCGGCGAACGGGAGCTCACCGTCTGGGAGCGTCTCATCGCGGCCGGGCTGGCCCGGAAAGCCTAGGGACTGTCCGGCGGATCTGGCGCTCGTGGTCTGCCGTCCGCGGACAGGGAGATTCGATCAAGCTGCCGTAATCTTCGTGGCCATGTTCAAGTGGTGGGACGTGTTGTCGGACAATGAGCGGCAGCAGTGGACGCTGGATCCGTTCGTGAGCGTGGGCCCGCCGAGTTTCGGCATGAGGCCCAACGAGGTATCGCGGGCTTTGAGTGACGTCACGGCGCAACTCCAGAGGCACACGCGTAGCCAGTCTGCGAAGTAGACTGGCTCCACAGCCGAGGACGGCGTCTACCAGGAGTTCGGTCTGAAGCTCTACTACCGGCAGGAACGGCTGGCTGGCGTTGTGGTCGACGCACTGCGCGGACCTCAGGTCTTCGCTGACGGCATGGCCCTGGTCGGCCGCGTACCTTCGGTGTTGGAGCAGTGGATGATCGACCGAGCCGAGGTCCGCGAGCCCTATACGGAACTCAGCTACATGAACGCAGGCGTACCCGGCTCTGACACTCTGGGCGTCGTGATCGATGAGCAGCGAGCGGGTGACCACTTGCTCACACGGCCGGTGTTCATACCTTCCGAAGCGATGGACGACCTTCCCCACTTCCTCCCCACAAGCGCATGGTCGCGTTGCTGGTGAACCCGGTCCTCGATGAAAGCCGTCGTCGCCTCTGACAGCGAATGATCACGGCTTGAGCCAGAGGCGGAGCGAGACCACGGCCGCCGTGCCGTGGAAGACGTATGTACGCTTGTAGCGCCACGGTTCGAGAGTGATTGAGTCGGTTGATCGTGCGTTCGACCTCGATATCGCCGCCAAGGTGGATCGTGCACCCATGAGGGCCGGGGTGGTCAAGGCGCGCGTCGTCCCGGCTGGACGCGGATGGGGCCCCGGCCCTCATAGGGTCAGGTCAGGCTGCCACGGGAGCGGCCCAGTTTTTCATCGGCGCGGTGCTGGCGGGGCGTTGTTCGCCTTTCGGGGTGCGCGGCGATCTGCGGGGTGCCCCAGCGGCGTCCTGGTGGGCCGACCCGTCATGATGTCGAATCCACGCTCACCATGGTCCACTCGATCCGTCCCGAGGCGTCAGCCTCTGCCTGGACGGTCTGGAGAATCTGGTCCCAGGTGCCATCCGCCGACCAACGGCGATGCCGCTCATAGACAGTCTTCCAACCCCCAAACCGCTCCGGTAGATCACGCCACGGGACGCCAGTACGGATCCGGAACAGGATTCCGCTGATCACAGTCCGGTGGTCGTTCCAGCGCCGGCCCCGGCCACCGGGTTTCGGCAGATGCGGCGTGGCGGGTCGCGGCGGATCCAGTCGCGGATGGTGGAGTAGTTGCTACGGCAGCCGCGTGCGGTGATCTCCCGGTGGAGATCGAGGATGGTCACGTTCCCTTCGGTCTCGACCCAGGGCTGGGCTAGGTAGGGCTTGAACGGGTCGAGTCTGCTGGTGAGTTGGTGCTTGCGGCCTTTGACCAGGTCCTGCCGGCTGGCGGCGCGTGCGTACCGCTGGACGTGTGCGGACCCCAGCCCGGGCGGCGGGCGATGATGTGGCGCGGGCCCATGCCCTGCGTGAGGAGATCGTGGACGAGGGCGTGGTGGGCTCGTTCGGCGAAGGTGTGCTCGGGCAGGAGGTCGGCGGTGCGGATGGCCCCTGGCAGACGCCGTGCTCGCGGGCGAGGCCGGCGATGGACTGGCCGTGCAGGTATGCGGCGCGCACACCGTCGGTCTTGTCGGCCCTGATGGCCGGGCGGCGGCTCCTTGGGTGTGTGTCTGGGCTGTTTGGCGGTGCATCTCTCGTCTTTTCGTGTGGTGGGCTTGGCGGGTGGGGAGCCGACGGGGGTGGCACCATTCGACGATCAGTGAACTGGTCGATGGGATCGCAGGTGAGCCTGCGACCGCTGCATGAGGGTAGGTCACTGTGATCGGCAGGCGGGACGTGCTGCGGGCAGGCGTGTTGGGCACCGTTGGTGGGGCGCTGGGGCTTCAGGTACCGGAGAGTGCGGCTGCGGTAGCCGAGGCAGCAGAGCGAGTTGGCCGTCGCGACTGGGAGCGGTTGGCTGATGCGCTGTCCCCTGGGGCTACCCTCTACCGGCCGCGTGGCTCTGTATACCCGTCGCTGGCCTTGCCGTTCAACCACAGGTACGCCGGAATTCGGCCTGCCGGCATCGTTGCCTGCGCGACTACCGGGGACGTGTGCGAGGCGATCCGCTGGGCTCGCGCGGTAGGGCTGCCCGCCGTACCGCGCTCCGGGCTGGGACACAACTACGCCGGGTATTCGACCACCACGGGCCTGCTGCTGAATATGGCCCGCATGAGGAGCATCGTCTCCACCCCGATGCCGGGTGGTGCCCGCCCTCGGGTCTACGGGCCGATGAAGGTCGTGCACGATGCCGGTACCGTCACCGTAGGGGCCGGGGTCACCAACGGCGACCTGCATCCGATGTTGGAGGACCACGGCATGTTCGTGCCGACCGGTCGTTGCCCCAGCGTTGGGGTCGCGGGGCTGGTGCTGGGCGGCGGTATCGGCTTCAGCGACAAGATGTTCGGCCTGACCTGCGACCGGCTCGTTGCCACGACCGTCGTGCTCGCCGACGGACGCGCGGTCAAGGCCGGCAAGGACTCGCACCCCGACCTGTTCTGGGCCTGTCGCGGCGGAGCCGGCAACAACTTCGGTGTCAACACCTCGTTCACCTTCCAGTACGAGCAGTTCGAGGGCACCGTGGGGGTCTACCGGCTCCGCTGGAGCCTGGATTCCGTACTGCCGGTGATCGCCGCCGCACAGCACATCGCCCAGGACGCCGTGGACGACAAGCGGTTCCATCTGCGTCTGGGCATCGGGACCAACGGGTTGACCAGGACGCAGATCCATGCGAACGCCAACGTCAACGCCATTGGCCAGTACTACGGCACTGTCCAGGAACTGCGTGCCATCCTCGCCCCGCTACTCAAGATCGGCACGGCTGAGGAACGTGCCCGCAACAGCGCGTCCGTCCGTCAGGTCACCCCCGGTGAGGCGAGCGTACTGCTGAGCGCCACCACACCAGTCGAACGCTTTGCCGCCAAGTCGGCGATCCTGCACTCCCGCACACTCCTGACCGATCAGCAGGTCAGCGCGGCAGCCGAGCGACTGCTGGAGTGGCCTGGCAGCGGCAACGAGGATGGAGCCGGGTTCGCAATGTTCGCCCTCGGCGGTGAGATCAACCAGGTACCACCGAACGCGACCGCGTTCGTACACCGAAGCGGCCTCTTCGTCTTCGCCGCCGAGACCTCGTGGGCAGACTACGACCATCCCGGCGTCGCCGAAGCCAACCTCCACTGGCTCAAGCAGTTCTACGATGACATCTTCCCCGACAGGTCACCCGAACACGCGTACCAAAACTTTCCCGACCCCACGCTGAAGGACTGGCGGCGGGCCTACTACGGCACGAACTACCCCCGCCTGGTCCGCGTGAAGCGGAAGTACGACCCGACCGGCTTCTTCAACTACCCGCAAGCGATCGGCACGCATTGAGCCGAAACGGCTAGGTTTCCTATCGGATGGGGTTGTCAACTGAACAGGCCGGTCTTCGCTGTTGAGGCGTCAGTGGCTGGTGGGCGTCAGGCAGCCTGCGAAGGTAAACGGATGCCGGGATGAGCCCGATGCGCCGCGCCCACCGGAATGCGGCCCCAGGCGCGCGCAGGCGCTTGGCGGCCTTACCCTCGTCGTACTCGGTTCGTCGCATGAGATGTCGCTTCGGTGAGCGTGGGGCTGGTGTCAGTGCGGTGGTGCACGGTGATGTCGATCCTCTCGACGGCGGTGGGAGTGGCGGGGCGGGCCTGACCGTGCCAGGAGTGGTAGCGCGAGATCGGGGCCTTCACCTTGCGGGCGCTGATCCTCGGGCGGCGTGCGGGCAGGAGGTTGGCGCGCAGGGCGGCTTCGATGGTGCCGGGGCCGGTGGCGGCGGCGCCGTCGGCGTGCGTGTCCTTGCCCCACTGTCGCGTCGGGCAAGGAGGAG
>NZ_JBEOZU010000163.1:0-10538 GCF_040298185.1 Streptomyces sp. NPDC001634
CGCCGCGGATCCCCCTCGACGAGCGTCGCGCCCCGGCGACTCCCCGTGCAGAGGGCCGAGCGGCCCTCGCCGGGGACCGATCGTCCCGCGCCCGTGCCGCCTCGGCCACCGAACCCGGTCCCTGGCTCCCGGCGCCGGCCAGACCTCGGTCGGCCACAGACGGCCACCCGCGAGCCGCGTCAGCCCGCCGTCCGCCCCCACATCGGCCCGAACCATGCCCAGGCCTCGTCCCACTGCGCCATGCGCCGGCGTTCCAGGCGCTCGCGGATGATGCGCCCGCCGACGAACGGGATCGCTGCCACGCTCATCCCCACCAGCACGCCGACCATGGCCGCGCGTATCTGGGCCTCGGACTCGCCGGCGGGCTGTGTCACCAGGAAGCCGTCACGGTCCGTCCACACGGTGACCGCCGCACCCGTCCGGGTGCCCGCGGCGACACGTGCCTGACCGGCGTGGGACGAGCCGTCCGACCCGGTCCAGCGCACCTTCGCCCAGACCCGTTCCGCACCGGCCGCGGTCGCGGCCGTCGCCTTCGGCGCGTCCTCCGTGAGCAGGGCCACGACCGGCCTCCACTCGGCCCGCTCCCGGGCCAGACCGCTTTCCACGGAGTGCGTCGCCGCCACTCCCGTCAGCAGTCCGCCGACCACGGTCACGGCCCAGACCGCGAGCACGACCCAGGCCTCCAGCGCATCGCTGCGGCGCCGCAGCGGATTGCGCCGCCACCGCCACAGCCACACCCTGGGACCGCGGAACGCCGTCATCGATGGCAGCCACCTCATCGATGGCATCCTCCTCACGCACGCACGGACACCCCCCGACCGCCCTTCCATACGGGATCCGGGCCTCCCGTGCTCACGTGACCTCCGTCATCCGCCGGTTTCCGTCGGCTCCGCCTCCCCGGCACACTGGGTTCCGGCCTCTGGGTCCCGGGCCCGGGCGGCTCTCCACGTCCCCACGCAACACGGCTCTGACCTGCACAGACACACACTCCAGGGGTGACTGTCAGTGCCGGGGTGCAGACTGGCCCGTGTCTGGAACACCGGCGTTTCGGAGGTGGTCGGCATGGCCGACGTACTGCTCACCGTGGGGACACGCAAGGGACTGTTCATCGGGCGGCGACGGGGCGGCGCCTGGGATTTCGACAAGAGTCCCTACTTCAACGCACAAGCCATCTACTCGGTCGCCATCGACACCCGCCGCGACACCCCACGCCTGCTGGCCGGAGGGGACAGCTCGCACTGGGGACCGTCCGTCTTCCACTCCGACGACCTGGGCCGCACCTGGGCCGAGCCCGCGCAGCCAGCCGTCAAGTTCCCCAAGGACACCGGCGCTTCGCTCGAGCGTGTCTGGCAGCTGCACCCGGCGGCCGCCGAGCCGGACGTGGTGTACGCGGGCACGGAACCGGCCGCGCTGTACCGCTCCGAGGACCGGGGCGAGAGCTTCGACCTCGTACGCCCCCTGTGGGAGCACCCGACGCGTGAAAAGTGGGTGCCGGGCGGCGGCGGCGAGGGCCTGCACACCGTGCTCACCGACAAGCGGGACCCGAAGGCCGTGACAGTCGCCGTGTCGACGGCAGGGGTGTTCCGGACCCGGGACGGCGGCGCCAGCTGGGAGCCGTCCAACTCCGGTGTCTCCGCGGTGTTCCTGCCCGATCCGAACCCGGAGTTCGGCCAGTGCGTCCACAAGATCGCGCAGGACGCGGCGACCCCGGACCGGCTGTATCTGCAGAACCACTGGGGGGTGTACAGAAGCGACGACGCGGGCGCCCACTGGACGGACATCGGCGAGGGCCTGCCGTCGACGTTCGGGTTCGCGGCGGCCGCCCACCCCCACCGCGGGGACACGGCGTACGTCTTCCCGATCAACGCGGACGCGGACCGCGTCCCGGCCGACCACCGGTGTCGGGTCTTCCGCACGGCGGACGCGGGCAAGAGCTGGGAGCCGCTCACCGCGGGGCTGCCCGCGGAGGACCACTACGGCACGGTGCTGCGCGATGCCCTGTGCACGGACGACGCGGACCCGGCGGGCGTGTACTTCGGCAATCGCAACGGCGAGTTGTACGCGTCGGCGGACGACGGCGACAGCTGGCAGCAGCTCGCCTCCCATCTGCCGGACGTGCTGTGCGTACGGGCGGCGGTGATCGCCTGACCCGATGCCGACATGTGAAAAAGCGCCGTACGACGGACTCGCACGCGGACACATCCGCCTGGGCTGCGCCCTGTTCGTCAACCAAGCGATCATTCCCGGTCGCCCTCGGGCCATCGGTTGATCATCGGTGTGTGCGCGGCAGGAGGGTGACGCCCGTGGCGCCACGACCGTTGCCTGAAATCGTCGAAGCAGGCTGGGCGAAGGCCCTGGAGCCACGTGTCTTCCTGCTCAAGGAGGCCCGCCCCGAGGAACTCGTCGCCGGCATCCGGGCGGTGGCGAGCAGCGACGGGGTCGTCGCCCCCGGCCTGACCCGGCGCCTCCTCGACGCACACGCCCACCAGGTCCTCTCCCCCACCGACACCGCCGAACCGCGGGCCGATCCCCGGCTGAGCGCCCTGAGCGAGCGCGAGAACGAGGTCCTGCCCGCCATCGCCAAGGGCTGGACCAACACCGAGATCGCCGAACGGCTCGTGCTGACCGAGTCCATGGTGACGAAGCATGTCGGCCGGGTGCTGACCAAGCTCTGTGCACGCGACCACGCCCAGGCCGTGCTCATGGCGTACGACGCTGGGCTGGTCCGGCCCCGTCCCTGAGCGACGGCGCTACGGCCGAAAACCACAAGGGGCGGTCGCATCGCAGTGCCACCGCCCCTTCTCCGCTGCGCCACGCCGTCAGCACGGCCGCCGAGGTCGCGGCCTCAGTCCGGCAGTGCCTGTCCGCGGGTTTCCGGAGCCAGCCGCACGAGGCCCATGCCGACGACGAAGACGACGGCGGTGAGGCTGAGCGGGAGTGTGAGTGAGCCCGCGGCGTGGATGCCGTATCCGATGAGGAAGGTGCCCGCGGCGGCGAACCACCGGGAGAAGGTGGTGGTGAACGCGAAGGCGGTGGCCCGCATCCGGGTGGGGTACTGCTCGGGCAGCCAGATGGTGAAGACCGCGAAACTCGCGCCGCCGAGTCCGAGGACGGCAAGAAGACGAAGGGCAGGCCGATGGAGGACATTGGGAACGCCACCCCGTACGCGCCGACCGTCCCGACGATCATCAGCCCGAACAGGGTGGCCAGCGCACCGCGCCGGCCGAGGCGTCCGGCCAGGCGGGGCACCGCGAAGCAGCCCAGGATGGTGAAGGCGCCGACCGTCATCGAGGAGAGGCTGGCCAGGTGGACGGTGGTGTCGTGGCCGTAACCGGCCTGTGCCGAAAGGTTGTTCATGGCGGTCGGGACATAGGTCGAGCCCGCCCACAGGCCGATCACGCACACGACGAGGAGCAGCAGATTGCCGATGGTGCGGCCGCGGTACGGGGGCGTGAGGATCTCGACGACCGGCTGCCAGAACGACCGCTCGGCGGCGTGGGACTTGTCCTTCCAGCGTTCGGGCTCGGGGGTGCTGCGGCGGATGAGGAAGACAGCGAGGGCGGGGAAGCCGCCGATGAAGAACATGCCGCGCCAGCCGCGCTCGGGTCCGAACAGAAGATAGACGGCAGAGACGGCGAGGACGCCGAAGTAGGCGGCCGAGTGCATCAGTCCGCCAAAGCGCTCGCGGACCCGCTCGGGCATGACCTCGGAGAGCAAGGTGCCGGCCATGGCCCATTCGCCGCCCACGCCGATGGCGGCAAGGAAGCGGAAGGCGTTCCACTGCCACAGGTTGGTGGAGATACCGGCCAGGGCGGTGAAAACGCCGTACATCAGGATCGAGGCCATCATGGCGGACTTGCGGCCGAAGCGGTCGGCGATGGGGCCCCAGATGAAGGAGCAGCGCCAGCCGAGCAGGAAGAGAGCGGCGCTGATCTGCCCGTACCAGCCGATGTTGTCGGGTGTGACCTTGATGCCGGCGCGGGGCAGCAACTCGGTCATGGTGGGGGCCAGGACCAGTCCGAAGATGGTCCAGTTGAAGCCGTCCATGGCCCAGCCGCCGAACGAGCCCCAGGAGGCGTGGCGTTGAGCCTTGGTGAGACGTTCGGGGACGGTGGCGGCGGAAGTCGTCGTGGTTTGCTCGTTGATCGTCACGGGGACCTCGATTCGGCTCTGTTCGAAAGGTGACGACGTCAGGGAGGCGGAGTTGGGAGGGTGAGCGGGGTGGCGGACCGGCGGACCGTCGCGGGTCAGCCGGCGTCGGTGACGCGGGCGAGGAAGGTGGCGAGTCCGGCCTGCATGCTGGCGTAGTCGGCGGCCGGTCCGGTGGGGGTCTTGCGCAGGTGGTCGCGGACGGGCTCCAGGAGGGTGTCGACGGAGCGTTTCGCCGCGCGGATCGCCGCCGGAGGGTGGGCGATGATCGAGGCGACGAGCGCGGTGACGGTGTCGTCGAGCTCGGTTTCGGGCACGTGGGTGGTCGCCAGGCCGAGCCGTACCGCCTCACGGCCGTCGACCAGTCGTCCGGTGAACAGCAGGTCGCGGGCCGATGCGGGGCCGGCGAGCAGGGCGATACGGGCGGCGAACGTCGGCGGTACGAGGATGCCCCAGCGGGCGATGGGCATGCCGAGTGTGGCGTCGTCGGCGACGACGCGCAGGTCGCAGGCGCAGGCGAGTTGGCAGCCGGCGCCGGCGGCGGTGCCGCGGATGCGCGCGACGACGGGGACGGGGAGGCGTTCGATGGCGGTGAGCGCGCTCTCCATCGCGGCGAAACTGGCGTCGATGTCGGCGGGGTCGACGGACAGCCATTCACGCATGTCGGAACCCGCGCTGAAGAAGCTGCGGCCCGCGCCGGCGAGGACGACCGCGCGGAGGGTCGGGTCGTCGGCCAGGTCCTCGAACAGGGTGGCGAGGGCGTGCCAGTCGCGGGTGGCCAGCGCATTGGTCCGGCGTCCCGTGCCGACCCGCACGGTCGCGAGGCCGCCGTCCCGCTGGAGACCGACCGCGCCCGAGCCACCGGTCACCGTACGGCTCCCGTGGCCCGCAGTTCCTCGATCTCGCGGACGCTGTAGCCGGTTTCGGCGAGTACGTCGTCGGTGTGCTGGCCGAGCAGCGGTGGGGCGGTGCGGATTTGGACGGGGCTGGCGCTGAGCTTGAGGGGCGATCCGACGGTGCGCAGTTCCCCTGCCGTGGGGTGACGGAGGACTGACACCATCTCGCGGGCGACGGCCTGCGGGCTGGTCAGCGCCTGCTCGACGGTGCTGATCGGAGCGCAGGGCACTCCGGCGGCGTCCAGTGCCTCAGCCCACTCGGTGCTGGCGCGCCGGGCGAGCGCCGCCTCCAGGAGCGGGATGAGTTCCTGGCGGTGGCGCACCCGTTCGGGGTTGGTGGCAAACCGGGGGTCGTCGGCGAGGGTGCGTTCGCCGAGGAGCTCGGCGAAGGTACGCCACAGTTTGTCGTTTCCGGCGGCGACCATGAGATGGCCGTCGGCAGTGGACAGAGCCTGGTAGGGGACGATGGTCGGATGGGCCGAGCCGTGCGGCCCGGGGACGGTGTCGGTGGTGAAGTAGCCGCCGGCCACGTAGGTGAGCCAGGCGAGTTGCCCGTCGAGCGGGGAGATGTCGACATGCTGGCCGCGGGCGGTGGAGCGGCGCGCGTGCAGGGCGGCGAGGATACCGATGGCGGCCCACATGCCGGCGCCGATGTCGGCGGTGGCGACGCCGGGGCGCATCGGGGGTCCGCCGGGTTCGCCGGTGATGCTCATCATGCCGCTCTGTGCCTGGGCGATGGCGTCGTAGCCGGGCCGTGCGGCCCACGGGCCGGTCTGCCCGTAGCCGACGCCGCACTGACCGCCATGGCCGAGGCCATCGAACGCGGCGAGCTCGGCGTCTCCGAGGACAAACGCTTCCACGCCGCCGTCACCGCCGCCGGCCACAGCCCACTGCTCGCCTCCTTCATGGCCGAGATCTCTCTGCCCATCGCCGGGGGAGAGCAGGGAGGAGTCACTGCGCCAGCCCGGCCGACCGGCCAAGTCCCTCGAGCAGCACCGCGCCATCGCCGAGGCCATTCGCGCGGGCAACTCCGAGGCCGCGGCCCACGCCATGCACCACCACGTGGTGACCGTCGGACACGTCAAGCTGCTGGACTGGCAGGCCGAAGCGCTGGGCTGAACCGCCGAGGAGGAGCCGTCGGACCGCGGAACCGGTCCGGCCAGACACCGCATGCGTCGCCCGCGGGCCGTGGTGCCCCGGTGGCTCGCTCTATGAGGGTGCTCCCGGAAACTGTCGTTCGGCCGGTACGAAAATGAGGGCCATGGTGCCGATGCGGCACTCTGCCGTGCTTCGAGGAGGACGGGCAGATGCCCGTGAGGCGTCCTTCTCAGCCCACCTGAGCAGCGAAACGGTACCCGGGGCTTCGGCCGTCGGACCGTCCCGGTCGGGCCACGAGGGTCAGAGCACCACTGCCGCCCCCGTTCGTGGTACCACCGGGGCGGCGGACACGGATCATCCGGCCGAGCACAGACGATCTGTCGGGGCCGGTGTGCAGGTCGCCGGGTCTGCCGTGCAGGGTGGACGCCTCACCGTGAGTGAAGCAGAGCACTGCCGCGGGCGCCCCGCCGTCGGCCAGAAGTGCCAGGAGGCCGCCCAGCCCGAACGACTGGTCGTCGGGATGGGCGACCACCGTCGGCACCCGCCGCTCCCCGTCCGTCAGGCCGGGTCCAGTGCCGGTCATCTCAGGTGCAGATGATCTGGCCGCCGGCCGCGCGCTCGTAGAACTCGCCGACCGTGATGATGCCCTGGACCTGCTCGACCAGGTCGTCGTTGTCGACCTCGAACAGGTCCACGGACGCCTTGCAGGCGTAGATGCCCGCGCCGGTGTCGGCGATCATCTCGCTGAACTCTGGGATCGACGGGATGTCGAGCTTGTCCATCTTGCGTTCCATGTACCGGGTGACCAGGTCCGGCACGCCGGGCATGCCGCCGAGCAGGGTCGGCAGGTGCAGGCCAGGGTTGCCGACGGTGGCCGGCTTGATGTACTCCCAGTGCTTCTTCGTGATGGCGTCCAGGCCGAAGACGGTGAAGAACAGGTCGGCCTCGATGCCTTCGGCTCGGGCGCCGTTGGCGTGATCACGGCCGGGTGGATCCCTTCCAGGGATCCCTTGGAGACGATGATCGAGACCTTCTCGATCGTGGCGATGTCGGCCATGGCAGGCACCCTCCTCAGATGCAGCCGCGGGGCTTGGCGATGCCGGCGATCTTCGCGGCGGTCTTCGCCGGGTACTTCGCCAAGAGGCTCGGACCCTGCGGCAGGCGTGAGGTCACGGCAGTCGCCAGTCCACCGGCTGACCGCCCTGCTGCACGAGCAGGTCGTTGGCCCGGCTGAACGGACGCGAACCGAAGAACCCGCGGTCCGCAGACATCGGCGAGGGATGAGCAGACTCAATCGCCGGAAGATCCCCCAGCAAAGGCCGCAGATTGCGCGCGTCACGCCCCCACAGGATCGACACCAGCGGCTTGCCACGCCCGGCCAGCGCCCGGATGGCCTGCTCGGTGACCTCCTCCCAGCCCTTGCCACGGTGGGCGCCGGGGCTGCGCGGGGCCGTGGTGAGCGCCCTGTTGAGCAGCAGTACGCCCTGCTGAGTCCACGGCGTCAGGTCCCCGTTGGACGGCCTGGGCAGCCCCAGGTCGGAGTGCATCTCCCGGAAGATGTTCTCCAAACTGCCGGGCAAAGAACGCACCTCGGGCGAGACTGCGAAACTCAACCCGATCGCCATCCCCGGAGTGGGGTAGGGATCCTGGCCGACGATCAGGACACGGACGTCATCGAACGGCTGCTGGAAAGCCCGCAGGACATTCGCCCCAGCCGGAAGGTACGTCCGGCCGGCCGCTATTTCGGCCCGCAGGAAGTCGCCCATGGCCGCGATGCGTTCGGCCGCAGGTTCGAGAGCCTTCGCCCAGCCTGCTTCAACAAGTTCATGCAAGGGTCGTGGTGCCACAGCGCGTCACTCTACTGGCACACAGCGAAGCCCCGCACAAGCCAACAGGCCCCGCACACCAGGGCTCCTTCCGGCGCTACTCTTCCTCCTCATCGAGGTCTTGAAGTCGGTCGAGCAAATCGCCCAACCGGTCGCCGGGAAGGAAGGGAGCTTGTTGCGTCCAGTGGTCGAGCCACTCCGTCATGGTCACCATGCCTGGTCAGCCCTTCGCCCTCGATACCTGGATTTCGAAACTCCCGCACACGCCGTGGGGCTGTCCTTCTCGGTCGCTCCGGACGTACGGCCGCTGCCCGGCAGCCTGATCAATATCTTCCGGGAGCTCAACACCGACCTGGGCCTGCCCCAGCCGGTCAACGGCGATCTCACACCGTGGAGCAAGCAGGGCGTGCTGTTGCCCAACAGGGCGCTCACCACGGCCCCGCACCGTCCCGCGGCGCACCGGGGCAAGGGACGGGAGGACGTCACCGAGCAGGCGACAAGGGCGCTGGCCGCACGGGGCAAGCCATTGGTGTCCATCCTGTGGGGCCGTGACGCCCGCAATCTCCGGCCGTTGCTGAGCGATCTGCCGTCGGTCGAGTCCGCTCACCCGTCCCCGATGTCGGCGGACCGTGGCTTCTTCGGCTCACGCCCGTTCAGCCGGGCCAACGACCTGCTGGTCCGGCAGGGCGGTCAGCCGGTGGCCCGGCGCCTGCCGTGACACAGCCGGGCCCCGTGGACGACCGGGCGGCGGGCGTGCGCGGACCGGCGCGGGGTGCGGCACTCGCGGTGGACTCCGGAGGTTCCGGCCTGCGGGCCGTCCTCGTACCGTGCGGTGGCCCGCCCTCGGCCGCGACGGCCCCGCTCACCTCCGGGGAGCCGGTCCGCATCGGTCCCCGCGGGATCGACGCCGGGCATCTGCTGGAACAACTCCTGCCGATGGCACGGCAGTTGCTGTCGAACGCCGGTGGTGCCGAAGTACGGGCGGTCGCGATCGGAGCGGCCGGTCTGGCCTCGCTCGGCGACGGCCTGCGTGCCGGTCTTCCTGCGGCCCTGGCCCGTGAGCTCGGCATCCGCAGGGTCGCACTGGTCGCGGACGCGGTCACTGCCTACACAGGGGCGCTCGGCGCGCGCCCCGGCGCGGTGATCGCGGCCGGCACCGGTCTGATCGCGCTCGGCACGGACCTCAGGAGATGGCGCCGGGCGGACGGTTGGGGCCATCTGCTGGGCGACTGCGGCAGCGGTGCATGGATCGGCCGGGCCGGGCTGGAGGCGGCGCTGCGCGCCCACGACGGACGGCCCGGTGGATCCGCCGCTCTGCTGGCGCGGGCCGAGGCGGTGTTCGGCCCGGTCACCGGGCTGCCCGGCAAGCTGTACCCGCGCACCGACCGACCCGCCGTGCTGGCCTCGTTCGCCCCCGAAGTGGCCGCCTGCACCGCCGACGACCCGGTCGCTGCCCTGATCCTGGCTGCCGCGGCCCGGCACATGGCCGAGTCCGCAGCCGCCGTGTGCCCTGCCTCGGGCGAACCCCGAGTCGCCCTCACCGGAGGCCTGTTCCGCCTGGGCGACCCGCTTCTCGTACCGCTGCGGGAGGAGTTGGTGCGACTGCTGCCGCAGGCGCACCAGGTACCCGCGGAGGGCGACCCGCTGCACGGTGCCGCCCGCATCGCGCTCGCCCTCGCCAACGACACACTCGAACTGCCGTACGACGAACAGCTGCTGCATGTCGCGACCGAATAGGGCAAGTAGTTCCCCTTGCCGGGAGAAGGAAGTTGCTCCCGATACAGGGCGGTAAAGTCACACCGTATCGATCGCTTCTCATCCTTACGTAACTCATCAGACAAAACTGGACGGATACCGCTCACCTGCACCCTCCCCGAACAGGGGAGCCCACAAAGCCAGTAGCATGCGGCGCCATGAGTTCCCCCACTGGGCCCGCATCCGGCCTGCCTGTACGAATGCCGCGACCCCGCCAGCCCGGACGGCACCGCCGTCCGGAACCCCTGGCGGCTCCCGAGGGCGCGCCCGCGCTCGTCCTCGCGGTGCCGGGCACGCCCAGCGCCGCCACGCGCAGCCTCGCCGAGGAGGTCGTGAGCATCGCGCGTTCCGAGCTGCCGGGCCTCGACGCCCGGATCGGCTACCTGGACGGGGACGACTCCGAGTTCCCCACGCTTCAGTCCGTCCTCACGCACACCGCCGAGGAGCGCACCGCCCGCTACGAGCAGGCCGTCGCTGCCGGTGTGGAGGCGAAGGAGCCCGACGGCCCCGTCGCCGTGGTGGTACCGCTGCTGGCCGGTCCGGACAGCGCCCTGTTGCGCCGGGTCCGCCAGGCCGTCATGGACAGCCGTGTCGCGGCCGACCTCACCGATGCCCTCGGCCCGCACCCGCTGCTCGCCGAGGCACTGCACGTACGCCTGTCCGAGGCCGGTCTGGCCCGAGCCGACCGCGCCCGCCTGTTCACCGTGGCGACGGCCGCGGACGGCATCATCCTCGCCTCGGTGGGCGGGGACGAGGCCGCGCAGGCGGCCGGGATCACGGGCATGCTGCTGGCCGCGCGGCTCTCCTTGCCGGT
>NZ_JBEOZU010000164.1:0-10405 GCF_040298185.1 Streptomyces sp. NPDC001634
GGGACCCGTGGCCGCCCCGCCGTCGTTGCGTCAGCCGCGGGCCCCCCCACCCGCGGCCTCCCCCACCGTGCGGGCCAGGTCACAGGTCGCGCGCGAGGCGCCGGTGACGCGGGCCGCGCGCCGGGCCGGGACGAGCAGCGCTGCCAGCGCCGCGGCGAGGCAGAGCACGGCCAGCAGGCCGAAGCCGTGGGTGTAGCCGGAGGCGTAGGGCAGGCCCGAGGGCTGCAGCCGCCCGGTCACCAGGACGCTGGTGACGGCGGCGCCGATGGAGCCGCCGATCGTCCGGATGTTGGCGTTCATACCGGTCGCGGCACCGGTCTGCTCGGCCGGGACACTGCCGACGATCAAGTTGGCCATCGAGGCGAAGGCCAGTCCGATGCCGAAGCCGAACACTCCCGCGACCAGGGCGATCTGCCACCGCTGGTCGTGCCAGAGGGTGAGGAGGCCACAGGCGAAGGCGCCCAGCGCGGCACCCGCCGTGAGCAGCGTCTTGGCTCCCACCACCGGCTCCAGACGACCGCTGAGGACGCCCGAGAGGAACATGGCGACCAGCATCGGCAGCATGAGCAGTCCGGAGGCGGTGACGGACGCGCCGAAGCCGTATCCGGCGGAGCCGGGTGTCTGGACGAAGCCGGGCAGGAAGGACCAGATCGAGTACATGCCCGCACCGAACAGCAGGGCTGCGGCGTTGGTCGTCCACACGGTGGGCAGCCGCATGACGCGCAGGTCGATCAGCGGTGTGCGGGAGCGCGCCTCGGCCTGCAGCCACAGCGCGAAGAGCACCACGGCGGCGACGAACAGGCCGATCACGCGGGCCGATCCCCAGCCCCACCTGGTCGCCTGGCTCAGCGGCAGCAACAGAGCCACCAGCCACGCCGACAGCAGGACGGCGCCCAGCCAGTTCACGCGTCCCTCGGCCCGGTGGGGCGACTCGGGCACGTAGCGCAGGGCGATCAGGGTGGTGACGGCGACGACGGCGACGGGGATCCAGAACAGCCAGCGGTAGTCGAGCGCGGACACGATCGGGCCGGCCGCCACGATGCCGACGCCACCGCCTGCCGCGATCACGGCGGACAGGTTGCTGATGCTGCCGCTCACCTCGGACGGGGCGAACTCGTCCCGGATGATGCCGAAGGACAGCGGGAACAGCGCGCCGCCGGCGCCCTGTATCGCCCGGGCGACGATCAGCACGCCGATGTTCGGCGCGAGCGCGGCGACCAGACAGCCGGCCAGCACGGTCAGCAGCACGGCGACGAGGGTGCGTTTCCTGCCGACGAGGTCGCCCACCCGGCCGAGGATCGGCGTGAAGACGGAGGCGGACAGCAGATACGCCGTCATCACCCAGGTCGCGGTGGACTGCGAGGCGTGCAGCGCGTGCTGGACGGTCGGCAGGGCCGGCGCGATCAGCGACTGCAGCATGGCGAACACGCCGGCACCGGTCGCGAGGACCGCGAAGGTGAGGCGGGTGGACTTCCCGGGCATCAAAAGCCTCTCCGAACAAGGTGCGGCCGCGGTCCTGCGGGCACGGTCGTGCGGACTCGGTGGCGCCACGGGGGCAGCACGAAGTACGCCGACGGCCGAGGGGGGCGCGGTCGCGGAGCGGATGGGTGAACGGGCGGTGCGGACGGCGCAGGCCCGGTATCAGATCAAGGGGGTACGAGGTCGCCGGCGCCGCGTGTGGCCGCACGCGTCCATGGCGAGCGCACCCCGACTGCTAAAGTGGAGGTACCCCTCCACTGTAACGGAGGTGCACCTCCGCTTCAACCTCGTCCAGCCCCGGGAGGCAGCAGTGACGGCTCAGCCGTTCCCCGTCAGCGAGATCGTCGCGTCCCAGCGGCCGCACCGTAAGGACGCCGCCCGCAACTACGACGCCCTGATCGCCGCCGCCCGCGACGCCTTCGCGGAGAACGGCGCGGAGGCGTCCCTGGAGGACATCGCGCGCCGCGCGGGCGTCGGCATCGGCACGCTGTACCGGAACTTCCCCACCCGTCGCCACCTCTTCGAGAGCGTGTACGCGGGTGAGGTCAACGACCTGTGCCGGGTCGCCGAGGAGGTCGCCGTCCTGGATCCGTGGGAGGCGCTCACCTCCTGGCTGCGCCGGTTCGTGGGCTACACGGTGACCAAGCGGGCGATCCGCGAGGCGATGGACGACGAGTCGGACATCTTCCTGGCCTGCCGTGAGTCCATGTACCAGGCGGGCGGTCCGCTGTTCGAACGGGCCCAGAAGGCCGGCGAGGCCCGTACGGACATCGGCTTCGACGATCTGCTGAGGATGGTCGCCGGCATCACGGCGACGAACTTCCTGGACGACGCCCAGCGGGACCGGGTGCTGCGCGTGGCACTGGACGGGGTACGGGCCTCGGCGAACTGACGTCGCCCTGGTACCGCCGAGCCCGCGCCCCGGCGGCATCGGCCCCCTTACTGGTTCCAGCTCTCGTCGTACGGGTCCTTCGGGGTCGGGACCGGCTTGGCCCGGATGACATCGATGAACGGGATGATCCCGCCGTTGACGGGGTCCTTGGCCTGCTTGCCGGTGTAGGTGCCGGTGACGTCGAGCCAGGAGTCGGGCTGCAGGACGGGCGGCAGTTTCCCGGACAGACCGATCTTGACCGGCTGGGCGTCGGCGGCGCAGCAGTTGAGGGCCATACGGACGAGGTAGGGCGTACCGTCGCGGTCGAGGGCGACGAAGCCGGTGATCTCGACCTGGCGGCCGCCGAGCGAGCGTCCGTGGCCGTAGGCGGCGCGGCCCGCGTAGTCGACCAGGCCGAGCTTGACCGGATCGCCGGACGGCAGGGCCGGGTAGGCCGGCGGCTGCTGGAGGGCCGTTCCGGCGCGCAGGGCGCTGTACGAACCGAGCGCGGGCGGCGCGACCAGGATGAGCGCGAACAGGGGCAGCACAAGGAGCCAGGAGATCCGCGTCTCGCGGTGGCCGTGGCCGTGCTCGTCACCGTGACCGTCGTGCCCGCCGGGCTGCGCGTGCTCGTCGAGCGGCCCCGACCCGTCCTGGTGCTTACGGGCCGCCCGCGACTCGCGCAGCTCGTACCAGACGGTGGCGCCCGCGGCGACGATCAGAACGGCCCCGGCCGCGAGCAGCAACGGCTGCAGTCCGGCCTTGACGTAGCGCAGATACAGGTTGGTGGTGCCGGCGTGCAGCATCGCCCCGCCGACCAGGAACAGCACGGCCGCTTGCGCTTGACGGTTCACAGCAGCACCGCCCCGACCAGGACCGACACCAGGATCGCCAGCACGAAGGTGGCGGGCGCGAACCGCAGCGCGAAGGAGCGGCCGAACGTGCCGGCCTGCATCGCGAACAGCTTGAGGTCGATCATCGGTCCGACCACGAGGAACGC
Organism: Streptomyces sp. NPDC001634; assembly: GCF_040298185.1. NCBI lineage: Bacteria > Bacillati > Actinomycetota > Actinomycetes > Kitasatosporales > Streptomycetaceae > Streptomyces > Streptomyces sp. NPDC001634. The sequence continues at coordinate 3,351 of NZ_JBEOZU010000164.1, forward strand.
CAGCCGGGCGGTGAGCGAGAACTGGGACAGCGATGCGGCGACGAACGCGTCCGCCTCGGAGCAGATCGACAGCAGCACCGCAAGGACCGAGAGCGCGAGGACCGCCACCACCGGGTTGTCCGCCGCCGTACGCAGCCAGCTCGCCGGTGCCACGGCCTTGAGCGTGGCCGCGGCCATGGCCCCGACGACCAGGAACCCACCGGCGTGCATCACGTCGTGCCGTACGGAACCCCAGAACGCGGCCCCCTTGCTCTGCCCCTCGTAGGACGCGCGGTCCGGGGGCTTCAGCCAGTCGGTCCGCCCCAGCCGCTGCCACAGCCAGCCCATCGCGCACGCCACCAGCAGGCTCGCCACGAACCGGGCGAGGACCATCTCGGGGTTACGGGGGAAGGCCACGGCGGTGGCGGTCAGCACGATGGGGTTGATCGCGGGAGCGGACAGCAGGAACGCCAGCGCCGCCGCGGGTGTGACACCCCGCCGCACCAGCGCCCCGGCGACCGGCACCGAGGCGCATTCGCAGCCGGGCAGGACCGCTCCGGCCACCCCGGCGACCGGCACCGCGAGGGCGGGCCGCTTCGGCAGCGCGCGGGCGAAGAAGGACGGCGGCACGAACACCGCGAGGGCCGCCGACAGCAGAACCCCGAGGACGAGGAAGGGCAGGGCCTGGACGACCACCGCAAGGAAGACGGTCATCCAGCTCTGCATCACCGGCGCGGCCAGCGCGCGCCGGATCGGGCCCTGCCCCACGACCAGAACGAGCAGCAGGAGGACCAGACCGAGGGAGGAGTTGAACTGCCAGCCCTGCGGAGTCTCCTCGTCATGGCGCCGGTCGACCGGCGCCGGGGGTGCTTTGACGATCGTCACGGGCGGGGTACCTCCGGGAGGGGCGGGCGGCGCGGGGGGCTTCCCCCACCCCTCCTGTACGTCGTCCCGGGGGCCGCGTCTCACCGCGGACCCGGGACTTTGCCGCTCGATGACTCTCCGCTCACCGGCTGTTGGGCTCTGCGCTCACTGACTCTTTCCGTACGCCGGGTGCGGCTGCCCCTGCGTGGCCGGGGTGTGCCGTCGGCCGAAGAGGGACGGCAGGCTCGGCACGGTCAGGAAGCCCTCGGCACGCGCACTGGCGATGCCGATGCGCGGGATGTCGCTGCTCTTCTCGAACAGCAGGAAGCGGGGCTCCCACACCGGCCGGTACTTGGCGTTGGCGCGGTAGAGGGACTCGATCTGCCACCAGCGGGAGAAGAAGGTCAGCACCGAGCGCCACAGCCGCAGGACGGGTCCGGCGCCCAGCCGCGCGCCGCGTTCGAAGACGGAGCGGAACATGGCGAAGTTGAGCGACACCCGCTCGATGCCGATCTCCTTGGCGCGCAGCAACAGCTCGATGACCATGAACTCCATGAGACCGTTCTCGCAGCCGCGGTCCCGCCGCATCAGGTCCAGGGACAGGCCGTTCGCGCCCCAGGGGACGAAGCTGAGCAGGGCCCGTGGCTCGCCCTCGCTGTCGCGGCACTCCAGCATCATGCAGTTTTCGTCGGCCGGGTCGCCGAGGCGGCCCAGGGCCATGGAGAAGCCGCGCTCGCTGCCGCCGTCGCGCCAGTGGTCCGCCTTCTCTATCAGGGTGGCCATGTCGGACTCGGGGATGTCCCCGTGGCGGCGGATGTGCACGGTGTACCCGGCGCGGCGGACCCGGTTGTGCGCCTGCCGCACGACCCGCATCGCGCGCCCGTCGAGGCTGAAGTCGGCGACCTCCACGATCGCCTCGTCGCCCAGTTCGAGGGCGTCCAGGCCGTGCCGGGCGTAGATCGTGCCGGCCTCCTCGCTGGCGCCCATGACGGCGGGCGTCCAGGCGTGCCGGCGGGCCTCCTCCAACCACTCGTCGATGGCGCCGGGCCAGGCCTCGGGGTCGCCGATCGGGTCACCGGAGGCCAGGGTGACGCCGCCGACGACCCGGTAGGTGATCGCGGCCTTGCCGCTCGGGGACCAGATCACGGCCTTGTCGCGGCGCAGGGCGAAGTAGCCGAGGGAGTCCCGCTCGCCTTGCTTGGCGAGCAGGGCACGCAGCCGCTGCTCGTCCTCCTCGCCGAGGAGCTCCCGGCCGCGGGGCGAGCGGAAGAGGGCGTACAGGACGAGCAGGAAGGTCGCGGCGATCAGGATGTTGATGATGATGTCCACCCAGCGCGGCGCCTGCACGGCGTCGACGCGGTCCGCGAGCGGGCCTACGCTGACGCCGCGCAGCAGGGTGTAGGCGATCTTGTCGAACAGCGTGGCGCCGTGCAGCTTGTCCGTGATGCCGACCAGCAGCGTGCCGATCGTGCCGCTGACCAGGATGCCGCCCGCGCCGACCGCAAGCGCCAGCTTCGGGTTGGAGGGGTCGCCGACCGCGTTGAACTCCCTCCGGCTGATGATCAGCGCAGCCACGAACAGGCCGGTGAGCCCCGCGGAGGCCCAGTTGAAGAGGTGCTCGCGGTACGGGTTCTGGGTGAGAGCGAGGGCGTAGAGCACAAAGAGCGGCCCGGCGAGCAGCATGTTGAAGAGCCAGCCGGCCCGCTTCCTGCGCCGCATCACCATGGCGAGGAAGATCGCGAGCGCCGCAGAGACCAGGCCGGCGGTGGCCAGGTACGGCGTGAAGAACTGACCCGCGTGCTCTGCGTGGAACCGGTGGTGGGGGGAGGCGAAGATCCGGCCGGTGTTGTGCTCGTCGACCTCACGGCGGAAAGGCAGCGAGACGACCGCGGCGATGTTCAGCAGGGCAAGCACCCGCAGGTACCAGACCGTGGCGGCGGCCGCCCAGGGTCGCAGGCGCGCGAGAAGGGAGGGCCGCCCCTCGTCCGTACCCTGCGGACGCTGGGCGCGCTGCTGAGGGATCACTGCTTGTTGCTGTGCGGGCACCGCGATGACTCACCTTGAAGAGAGGCCGGAGCGACCGGCGTGGACGGAAGCTGACACATGGGCGGGGGACAGTCTGCCCCTGGTTCTCCCGGGCACTCCCGTCGACCCTACATTTCGTAGGGGTCACAGGAACCTCACAGAGGGTAGGAGTCAGGCAAGGACATCGCCACCCGTCGCCCCGGGACGAGGCCGCGCAGGACGAGTATGGGGCAGACCGGCGCTCGCGACACAGACTCGTACGGGACGTCGGCGACAGGCTCGTACGGGTCGGTGGGGCGAAGACCGATTCACCCGTACGGGAAGCCCACGCCGCGCCCACTGGGCCCTCTCCTCCCCAGGGGCCCTCTCTCCCCTACTGGGACCCCTCCTCCGCGCCCACGACTCGCCCCTGGTCCGTATCGATCCATTCCAGCAGGAACGGCACCAGCCCACGCTCCAGCACGGCGAGTTCCCACGCCTCACGGGCGCGGCACACCTCGGGATCACGCTCCCCGGGACCGTCGCCGTCGCGGCGGCCCCGTCTGCGCGTCACCAGGAGCCAGGCGAGATCCCCGAGGGCCGCTCCCGCCGTCACGGCGGCGGCGATCACTCCGGCCATCACGAGCCCGTCGCCGATGTGCGGGCGCACGGCGAAGGCGCGCAGACCGAAGCCGCACAGCAGGAACACACCCGTGGCCGCGGCCCCGAGGCTGGGTACGAGCACCGCGAGCACGGGCAGGAACCCGCCCTTCGTCCGGCCGTCGCCGCATGACGGCCCGGCACGGTCGAGCGCGGCATCCCGCAGCGTGAGGTAACGCTCGTACTCCGCGGCGGCGACACCGACGAGGCCCTCGCGCGCCTCCACGGCCGGCGCACGCAGCCGCTCGCGCGCCCCGTCCTCGGCGGCGTCGATCGCGGCCGCGATCTCCGGGGAGTCCAGGGCCCGGTCCACCAGCCGCTCGAAAACGGGGTCACTCACAGCTGGAGACGGCTCCTCGGACTCCTGCACTGATCCCCCGATCGGCGACAACGAACCGGCAGACACCGACCGGCAGACGGACGCCCCAAACCCTACAACATGTAGGACATCCGCCACCGGAAGACGCCGGAGGTGGCGCACGGCAGGCGTCGACCCCGGGCCGATCATGCGTTCAGCGCTCCGGCGGGGATCCGTCGTCCAGGCCGGTACAGGCCAGCTTGCCGTCCACCTCGGCACACGCCTCCACACCTTTGGGTGAGGTCACGGTGAGCATGGGACTCGCCCAGCCGCCGGAGCCGCCCCCCGGGTACGCCGCGGACAGCACGTCCCGCCCCGACCGTACGGAGATGACGCGGGCCTTCGACGCCTCCGCCTGGACCTCGGCCCAGGCGGCACGGCAGGTCGGCGAGTACTCCAGCCGCACGGCGTACGAGGCGTCATGGACCGTGCTCTTGGTCTGCGCGTCCTGGTTGCAGGCGGAGACATCGGGCAGCTGCCCCTGACAGGACGCGCCCCGGCACCGGGGCGAGGCCGCGGCGGGCCGACCGCCCGGCACACCCGAGCGGTCGGTCACGACGAGGGTGGCGGCCGCCCCGGCGACGGTGACTATCAGGGCGAGCGCCGACAGCGGCCCCCGCCGGGAGCGGACGAGCCGCGCCGTGGGTGTCTCGCGCGGCTGCGCGTCCGCGGCCGGCGCACGTTCGGCCGCCTCCCACAGGGCCAGTACGGAAGCAGGGTCGGCGCCGGCGAGCCGGGCGAGCGCCTCCACGGCCGAACGAGGGGGCCGTTGTATGCCCTTGAGATAGCGATGCCAGGCGGACTTGCTGTAGGGGGTGCGTGCGGCAAGGGCCGCGAGACTGAGACCGGTACGCTCCTTGAGTTCGCGCAGCTCCTTCACGAACGGGTCGTCCACCTGCGCGGCCGGGGTGGCCGTCGGCGGGCTGGACGTCGCTGTCCGTGCTGCGCCGGACTTCACGGTCTCGATCCTTGGGGCTGTCGCATGACCTGTCCCTCAACGCCGATTCCAGTTTGGGCGGTTCGCCCTGGTTGTCTGGATGTGTTCCCAGCAGTGTGGTGGCGCCACACATCGGAACCGGTATGAGAAGGGTGAGTTGCCGGGCCCGGGGCGCGCCGACGGCCTGCCCGGCAGGCGCGGAAGCCCGGGCAGGCCGTCCTTTCAGGTGAGGGTGAGGATGGGCGCGTCAGCACCAGGGCACGACGCCCCGGGTTCGCACGTAGTGGGCGGAGACGTACCCCTGGCCGCCCGCGAGCCTGTACCAGCGCCGGTTCCCGAAGACGTACGAGCCGTGCTTCTTGCAGACCACCAGCAGCCGTCCGTGGACCTGGCGGTGGCCGATCACGCGGTAGCCGAAGCCGGGACCGGAGCGGACGTTCAGGGAGATGTAGCGCGTGGTGACGCGCCCCACCACGCGGGTGGAACGGCGGTGATACGAGGTTCGCGACATGTAATGGGCACGGCCGGCGTGACGGGCATGGTGGTGGCAGCGCGTGGCGCGCCGCGCGCAGTGACGGACCGGCATGTGCCGGGCGGGGACGGGGAGCAGTGTGTGCGGGCGGTGCGCTACCGTCGCCACGACCGGCGCCGATGCGGCCTGGTCGCCCGCGACGGCGACGGCCGCCGTGGGCACGAGCGCGAACAGCGCGACGGCGGCCAGCAGGCCGCTCTGCAGTGTCCGACGAATCATGGAAACCTCCGGGCTGACGTTGCCGATCACGAAAGGTGATCTCGTCGGCCAGCGTTTCCGTCATGACGGCCGGGAATTCCGTCCCGCTGTGCCAGGGATGGGCGGAACGTTCCACGGGACGGACGAGTGGGCCCCGTGCGTCAAGGCGTCGCGGCGTCTTGACGCACGGGGCGCGCACTACGGAGCGTGTCGCCCTTACACGCCGCCTCCCGCGAGCTTCCACTCCCGGTGCAACACGCCCAGGGGAATGGTGCGCTGGAAGACGGGCGTGCCGAAGACGGACAGCTGGAGTTGGAGCGCACCGCTCAGGTCGACGCCGCCGTACACCGCCCAGGACCCGACCGCGGCGGCGGTGGGCCGGGCACCCGAGCCCGCGGCCGCGGTGGCGGTCGCCGAGGCCTCACCCCGCAGATACGGGGCCAGGTCGGCCGTGACGCCCACGGCGCCGTACAGGCCGACGGTGGCCTGTGCGCCGAGAGTTGCCTTCACGTCCCCCGCGGCGGTGAAGGAGGTGCGGACCGGGGTGCTCGCCATGGTCGACTCGTTCACGGGTGTGCAGCCCTTGGCAGGGCCGAAGGTGGCGCCCGCCTTGAAGTCGCCCTTGAGGTTCTGATCGATCGAGACGGTCGCACTGCCGTCGGCACTGATCTCGAGGTAGCAGGTCAGATCGAGGTTGACCACGACGGGGATGGGGCCGACCTGGAGGACCGGATCAGCGTGGAGCTTGGCGAACGGCAGCCGCACGGGCTTGGCGGAGGCCGCGGCACGGCCCTTCAGGGACCACTGCGAGGTCCAGTCGCCCGACACGCCGAGGTACGCCGACGCGGGCCCGGCCTGGGCCGTGGCCGCACCCGATCCGCCCCCGCCGTAGGAGAAGTCGACCTCGGGCGCGACCTGGACGTACCCGGACACGGCGGCGTCCCCCGACACCGGCGCGCCGGCCGGGGTCGGCACATCGGCCTGGACGTCGATGCGCAGGCTGCCCAGCGGGACCTTCGTGCCCTCGGGCCCGGAGTGGATGTTCCCCGTCCTGGCCCAGGAGACCTTCACGTCGGGCAGCAGCCGCTCGATGTCGAAGGACGCCGGGTCGACGGGCACCGTGCCCTTGGCCTTGTCGTCGCCGAGCAGGGCGTCGAGGGTGGTCGGCGCGGTCTGCACCTCCGTTCCGTCGCCGGTCTCGCCCATCACCTTGGTGACCTTGGCGAGGAGGCCGTCGGGGGCGCCGGGGGCGGGGGCGCTGGCGATGACGTCGCCTGCCGCGATCCGCCCCGGCTCGGCCGAACTCCCCGGGGTGCCGGACGGGGTTGCCGTTGGCGTACCGGGCCGAGCGGAAGAGCCCTTGCTTGTATGGGATATGACGGCCCGTCGGGTATGACGGTCGTACGAACTCACCTTGAGCGCGCTCTGGCGGGCCCGCGCGCCGGTGCCGCCCGGGCGGGCGAGCGCGGTCGGAGTGGCGGCGGGGGCGGCCGCGACGGCGAGCGGGCGGTCGGCGTCGGCGG
>NZ_JBEOZU010000165.1:0-10211 GCF_040298185.1 Streptomyces sp. NPDC001634
GTGACCGCTCCCGGCTGCCGATCCGGCCAGTCACCAGCCACAGGGCCCTCCCCGTCATCACCGCCTGTTTGTGCCCCCTCAGCGCCATGGGCGGCAACACCGAATCGCCCTGACGGCGATTCGGCTCCCCCCTGCCCCGCTCCGCGGGAACGGGCATTCACCCCCGGCCCTGAAGGACCGGGCACCTTACCCGAAAGCAAGGTGGACCGTCCTGCTCGAGAGCATCGGGGTGGCGGGGTCCTGGGGCCCGATCGCCGGCAAGTTCAAGCCGATGACCGGCGGCATCGTGTTCTGGGCCAGGCCCGGCACCATCCGGCTGCGGCCGTGGAAGCGGGTGCCGTTCACCGACGGTGACCGCCGTACCGTCGCCGACGTACTGCTCTACCTGGCCTTCCTCGTCTGTCTGCTGACGGGGATCCTGCTGCCCGGCGCGCCGAGCTCCTCGCTGACCGAGGCACTGCCCGACAACACGTCGGGGCTGGTGCGTCCGGCCCTGCTGATCGCACCCGTCGTGCTGTATGTGCTGATCGGTCTGCGGGACAAGACGGTCTTCCTGGCCGCCCGGGGCGAGCAGTACCTGCCTGCGCTGGTGTTCTTCGCCGTCCTGCCGTTCACCGACATGATCATCGCGGCGAAGCTGCTGATCTGTGTGGTCTGGATCGGCGCCGGGGTGTCGAAGTTCGGGCCGCACTTCACCAACGTCGTCTCACCGATGGTCTCCAACAGCCCCTGCGTCCCGGCGAAGTGGCTCAAGCGGCTGCACTACCGCGACTTCCCCCGCGACATCCGCCCCTCGAAGGTGGCCACGTTCATGGCGCACGCCGGCGGCACGGCCGTCGAGATCCTCACCCCGCTGGTGTTGCTGTTCTCCACGAACCGGTGGCTCACCCTCGCCGGGGTGGTGCTGATGGTCGTCTTCCACCTGTTCATCACGTCCGCCTTCCCGCTGGCCGTGCCGCTGGAGTGGAACATCCTGTTCGCCTACCTGTCCGTCTTCCTGTTCCTCGGCTTCCCGGCCCGGGTGGGCTACGGCATCGGCGACATGTCCTCGCCCTGGCTGACCGCCGGGATCGTCGCCGCGCTGGTGTTCTTCCCGGTCCTCGGCAACCTCCGTCCCGATCTCGTGTCCTTCCTGCCCTCGATGCGTCAGTACGCGGGCAACTGGGCCTCAGCGCTGTGGGTGTTCGCGCCGGGCGCCGAGGAGAAGCTGAACACGCTGCCGCACCGCCCGACGAAGAACCAGGTCGACCAGCTCCGGGCGATGGGGTATCCGCCTGCGGTCGCGGAGATCACCATGCAGCAGACGATCGCCTGGCGGTCGATGCACAGCCAGGGCCGCGGCCTGTTCTCCGTGCTGCTGAAGAACCTCCCCGATCTGGACCGGCGCACCGTGCGCGAGGCCGAGTTCGGATGCAACTCCCTCATCGGGTTCAACTTCGGCGACGGCCATCTGCACCACCTCGATCTGATCAACGCCGTGCAGTCCCGGGTGGGCTTCGCCCCGGGTGAGTGGATCATCGTCTGGGTGGAGTCGCAGCCCATCCACCGCGGGATCCAGCACTACCAGGTGATCGACGCCGCGCTCGGGGTCATCGAGCGGGGCACATGGAAGGTCGCCGACGCGGTGAAGGAGCAGCCGTGGCTGCCGAACGGCCCGATTCCGCTCGACGTCACCTGGAGCCGCGAGGAGGCGAGGGTCGCACGGCTCGAAGTGACGGAGGAGCTGGCACCGTAGGCGAGGGGTGATGAACCTCCGGAAAGGCAGGACGACATGAGTACAGCCACCGTGGTGGGCGCCGGGCCCAACGGTCTGGCCGCCGCCATCGCCCTGGCCCGGGCGGACGTACGGGTCACCGTGCTGGAGGCGGCCGACGAGATCGGCGGCGGCACCCGCTCCGGCGAGGCGATCCTGCCGGGACTGCTGCACGACCACTGCTCTGCCATCCACCCCATGGCCGTCGGCTCGACGTTCCTGCGGAGCCTGGGCCTGGACCGGTACGGGCTCACGTGGGCGTGGCCCGAGATCGACTGCGTACATCCGCTCGACGGCGGTACGGCCGGGGTGCTGCACCGCTCGGTGACCGGGACCGCCGCCGGTCTCGGCGCCGACGGCCGGGTCTGGCGGCGGCTGTTCCAGGGCCCGTCGGCGGCGTACGACGCCTTCGGCGACGACATCATGGGCCCGCTGCTGCGCCTTCCCCGGCATCCCGTCCGCCTCGCCCGCTTCGGCATCCCCGCGCTCGCCCCCGCGTCGCTGCTGGCGAAGGCGTTCGGGACCGAGGAGGCCAGGGCCCTGTGGGGCGGGGTCGCGGCCCACGCCTTCCATCCCCTGGAGCGGCCGCTCAGCGCGAGCATCGGACTGGGCATCATCACCGCGGGGCACCGGTACGGCTGGGCCGTCGCCGAGGGGGGCTCGCGCCGTATCACCGACGCCATGGCGGCCCTGCTGCTCGACCTGGGCGGGAAGATCGAGACCGGGGTACGGGTGCGGTCCGTCGCGCAGCTTCCGCCCGCGGACGTGACCGTGTGGGACGTGGCGCCCACCGCCCTGGCCGACATCCTGGGCGGTCTTCTGCCGCCGCGGATCGCCCGCGCCTACCGGCGCTACCGGTACGGGCCGGGGGCGTTCAAGGTCGACTTCGCGGTCGAGGGCGGTGTCCCCTGGAGGTCCGAGGCGGCGCGGCGGGCCGGCACGGTGCACGTCGGCGGCACGTACGCCGAGATCGCCGCGACCGAACGGGACATCCACGCCGGGCGGATGCCCCAGAGGCCGTTCGTCCTGGTCGGGCAGCAGTATCTGGCCGACCCTTCCCGGTCGGTGGGCGACGTCCACCCCGTGTGGTCGTACGCCCACGTCCCCCATGGCTACACCGGTGACGCCACAGCGGCGATCATCGCGCAGATCGAACGGTTCGCCCCGGGCTTCCGGGACCGGATTGTCGGTACCGCGGTGCGCACCACGCCGGGGTTCGCCGAGTACAACCCCAACTACGTGGGCGGCAACATCATGACCGGGGCCACGGACGTCCCCCAGCTCGTCCTCGGGCCACGCCCCACGCTGCAGCCGTACGACACCGGGGTGCCTGGCCACTATCTGTGCTCCGCGGCGACCCCGCCCGGCCCCGGCGCGCACGGGATGTGCGGGGCCCATGCCGCCGCACGGGCCCTGCGGTATCTGGGACGGTGGCCGGGCAACCGGCCCGGCGGTGTCGCCTACTTGTAGGCGCCGAAGGCCTTCGAGAAGGCGAACTTGTCCTGGAGGACCGAGCTGCACGTCGCGTCCGCGTTGGGCTTGGCGCCGCCGTCGCACTGCTTGTCACGCGTGGCGGACCACATCGACAACCAGCCCAGGCCCTTGGACTTGGCGAAGTTCACCAGCTGGGTGGCGTCGTCGACCTTGAAGACCTCGCTGCTCACGTCGTTGACGCCGATCATCGGGGTGACGGCGACGGTCTTCCAGGCCGCGCTGTCGGAGAGCCCGAGCACGCTCTTGACCTGGGCCTGGGTGGCGGTGGCGGCCTGCTCGGCGTAGGTGCCCATGTCGCCGTTGTACGAGGCGCCGTAGTCCATCGCCATGATGTTGACGGCGGAGATCTTCACGCCGTTCGACTTGGCGTCGGAGAGGAGGTTCACACCGTCCTGGGTCAGGCCCTCGGGCATGACGGGAAGCGTGAACGAGACGTCCAGGCCCGGGTGTTGCTGCTGGAGCTTGGCTATCGCCTGGGCACGACGGGTGTTCGCGGCCGTGTTCGGCAGCGCGCCGCCCTCCACGTCGAAGTCGACCTTGGTGAGCTTGTACGCGTCCACGGCCTTCCCGTACGCCGTCGCCAACGCGTCCGCGGAGGAGCACGTGGTCGCCAGTTCCGAGCCGGAGGCGCCGCCGAAGGAGACACGGACGTCGCCGCCCTTGGCCCGCAGGGCGCCGATCTGCGCGGCGACGGCGTCGCTGCCGAGGTCGCTGACGCCGCCCCACTTGGGGGTGCAGCCGCCGCCGTCCGTGATGAAGGCGAGGTTGTAGTCCTTCACACCCGTCGCATCGGCGGAGGCGACGAGGTCGAAGGCCGGGTACAGGGACGTGTCGACGTACGGGGCGAAGCCGGCGCTCGTGGTCGTGCCGGTGCCGGACGACTGGGTGGGGGTGGGGGACGGTGCGGAGGTCGCCGTGGCGGTCGGAGCGGGAGTCGCCGTGTGGGTCGGGGTCGGCGTCGGCGACTGGGTGGGGCGGCCGCTGGGCTCCGGTGTCGCGCCGTCGTCGGCCGAACACTTCGCTCCGTCGATGACGCATCCGGTCGGGTCGCCCGAGCCGTTCACGACGAAGCCGACGGTCACCGACTCGCCCGCCGCCAGCCCGTCCTTGTCCCAGGACGGCGGCGTCACGGTGACGTGCCGGCCGCTCACCGACGAGGTGCCGTCCCACAGGGAGCTGAGCTTCGCACCTGACGGCAGGTCGAACTGCAGCTTCCAGTCGGCCTTCCTCTGACCGCTGTCGTTCGTGACGACGTACTGCGCGGTGTAACCCGTCGACCACTCGCTGGTCTTGGTGTACACGGCGCCGACGTCGGCTGCGTGCGCGGTGCCGGTGAGCAGGACCGCTCCGCCACCGACCACGGCCGCGGCGACGGCGCCGCCGATCGCCTTGTTCCGACGGCTCACATTGCGCCGGTGCGTACTGCTCATCGCGTGCCTGCCTTCACTGCTCACGGGGGGTGGGATGCGGCAGCACGCTAGCGATCCGGAATCAGGCAAACCGCGCCATCCGGACGGCAGTTGAGGATCTTAGGGTGCGCTTAAGGAAGGGATCGGGGGCGGTTAAAGGTAGAGACCAATTTGCCGCTCCTGCGGCGGCGTACGCGGTGCCCGCGCCGAACGGGCGCCCGGCCATCGAGCTGGATCCAGATCCGCACCTCCGTGCCGCCCAGCACCGACGAGCCGATCCGTACGTCCCCGCCGGTCGACTCCGCGAGCCGGCGCACGATGTCCAGGCCGAGGCCCGTCGAGCCGTCGCTGCCCGAACCGCGGCCGCGGGCCATCGCCGCCTCCGGGTCGAGGATGCCGGGCCCGGCATCGGACACCAGCACGATCACCGCGTCCTCGCCGTTGTGCACGTCGACCGCGAACGCCGTGCCCTCCGGGGTGTGCCGGAAGACGTTCCCGAGCAGCGCGTCGAGCGCGGCCGCGAGGTCGGCGCGGGCGACGGGTATGCGCACCGGCCGGTCGACCCCGGCCACCCGCCACTTGCGGCCCTCGTCCTCGGCGAGCGCCGACCAGAACTCCATCCGCTCGCGCACCACTTCGGCCGCGTCGCAGCCGGCGCCCGGCCCCGCCGCCGCGGTCTGCGGCTTCGCCTCCCGCGCCGTACGGATGATCGTGTCGACCTCGCGCTCCAGCTGCGCCACTGCGGCCCGCGTCTGCTCGGCGGCCGGCCCGTCGCCGAGCGAGGCCGCGTTCAGCCGCAGCACGGTCAGCGGCGTCCGCAGCCGGTGGGACAGGTCTGCCGCCAACTCCCTTTCGTTCGCGAGCAGCTGGACGACCTGGTCGGCCATCGAGTTGAACGCGACCGCCGCCAGACGCAGTTCGGTCGGCCCCTCCTCGGGGACACGCGCCCCGAGCTTTCCCTCCCCCAGTTCGTGCGCGCCCTCGACCAGGCGCTGTGCGGGCTGCACCATCCGTACGCCGAGCCGGTCCGCGACCGCAACCGAGCCGACGATCAGGGCGAGGCCGACCGCGGCGAGCACCGCCCAGGCCGTACCGACGCCGTTCGTCACCTCGGACTCCGGGACGTACACCTCGACGACGGCGATCGCACCCGTGCTGAGCGCGGTGGGCTGCAGCAGCGTCGAGCCGCCGGGGACCTCGGCGGTGGAGGCCCGGCCCAGTCTGCGTGTGGTCTCGATGTCCTTGCCTGCGGCGCGCTGCCGCCCGATGTCGACCGCCTTCGCGCCCTCACCCGCCGGTATGTGCACGGCGATCCCGTTGTCCGAGCCCGCCGAGGCGACGACCTTCTCCAACTGGTCCCGGTCGGTGGTGATGGACAGCGCGGGCGCGATCGCGGCGGCCTCCCGCTCCGCGTTCGAGAAGGCCCGGTCGCGCGCCATCTCCTTGATGACGAGCCCGAGCGGGACCGCGAAGGCGACCACGACCATCGTCGTCACCGCCACGCACACCTTGACCAGCGCCCACCTCATGGCAGCGGCTCCGTCCTCGGCGGTTCCAGCTTCACGCCGACGCCCCGCAGGGTGTGCAGATAGCGCGGCTTCGCCGCCGTCTCGCCCAGCTTCCGCCGCAGCCACGAGAGATGGACGTCTATGGTCTGGTCGTCTCCGTACGACTGCTGCCACACCTCGGCGAGCAGTTCCCTGCGCGGTACGACGACGCCCGGCCGGCCGGCCAGGAAGGCGAGCAGATCGAACTCACGCCGGGTCAGGTCCAGCCGTACACCGTCCAGTTCGGCGTGACGGCGCAGAGGGTCGATGGCGAGGCCGCCGACCCGGATGACCGACGGCGGCGCGGCGTCCGCGGCAGCGGCACGGGAGCGGCGCAGCACCGCAGCGATGCGCGCGGACAGGTGCTCGACCGAGAACGGCTTGGTCAGATAGTCGTCCGCGCCCGCGTTGAGCAGGCGGACGATCTCCGTCTCGTCGTCGCGCGCGGTGGCGATGATCACCGGGACATCGGTGATGCCGCGCAGCATCTTCAGCGCCTCGGACCCGTCCAGATCGGGCAGTCCGAGGTCGAGGATCACGACGTCGAAGAAGAGATGGGCGACCTCGCGCAGCGCCTCGAGCGCCGTGCCGACGCTGCGCACGGTGTGCCCGGCCTCGGTCAGGTGCCTGATGAGCGCCGAGCGTACGAACTGGTCGTCCTCGACCACGAGCACACTTGCCATGGGCGGCACCGTACGCCATGCGAACGAGCCAATCCGGGGCCTGTGGACAACTCCCGGGCGCCAACGGGACAAACGGAACTGTGTGCGACTCGTGAGACACCCGTGGGGCGCGTGAGGCAATATGGCCGGGATGCTCAGAGGATTCGTACACCTCCTGGCGTGGTCGCTCGCCACGGGCGCGGCGGTCACGCTGTCGTGGTGGGGTGTCCACACGGTGATGGCGGGCACGGCCTACGACCCGCCGCGCGCCCTGCCCATCACGGCGGCCGGGGCGACCACACAGGGTGCGAAGCCGGTGACGTCGTCGACGGAGCGGCCCGAGGTGTCGCAGAGCCCGAGCAGGAAGTCCACGCCGAGCCCGACGCCGAGCCCGTCGAAGAAGGCCGGCACGAGCACCGGCCCCAGCACCTCCCCCACCGCAACCTCGCCCTCCTCCTCGTCGGGCCGGGTCAAGAGTTACGACACCGACGGCGGGCGGGCGGTCTTCGACCTCGGAACGACGTCCGCGACGCTGGTGTCCGCCACACCGGGGTCGGGCTGGTCGATGCAGGTGTGGAAGACGGAGACCTGGATCCGGGTGGAGTTCACCTCGGGCGCCGACCGGGTGTCGGTGTTCTGCACCTGGCACGACGGCCCGCCCCATGTGGAGATCGGGAACTACTAGCAGCCCTCTCGGTCCGTCGGATTCAGCGGAAGACCGAGGGCGGCGGCGCCGGTGACGCCACTGCCGCCGCGTCCGTGACCGCCGCCGCGCCGCCCGTGAAGTCGGTCAGCGCCCTGCCGTGCTCCACGCGCGCGGGGTGTGGGTCAGAGGCGGCGCGGCGGGTCAGTTCGGCGACCGGAAGCGGGTGGGCGCAGGCGACCAGGACCGCGTTGCCGAAGCGCTTGCCGCGCAGTACGGCCGGGTCGGCGACCAGCGCGACCTCGGAGAAGACGGCCGCCGCGGTCGAGATCTGGCCGCGCAGATGGGCGAGGGGCGGGCCGTCGGCGAGGTTGGCCGCGTACAGTCCGCCGTCCTTGAGCGCCCTGCGCACATCGGTGAGGAACTCGACCGACGTCAGATGCGCCGGGGTGCGCGCCCCGCTGAACACATCCGCGATGACCAGGTCCGCCCAGCCGTCCGGCACCTTGGCGAGCCCCTCGCGGGCGTCCGTGGAGCGCACCCGCATGCGGGCGTTCGGATCCAACGGCAGGGCACGGCGCACGAGTTGGACGAGCGCCGTGTCGCGCTCGACGACCTGCTGGGTGGACCGGGGACGGGTGGCCGCGATGTAGCGGGCGAGGGTGAACGCGCCGCCGCCGAGGTGCACGGCGTGCACGGGACGGCCGGGCGGGGCGGCCAGGTCGACGATGTGGCCGAGGCGGCGCTGGTACTCGAAGCTCAGGTATGCCGGGTCGTCGAGGTCGACATGCGACTGCGGGGCGCCGTCGATGAGGAGGGTCCAGGCGCGCGCCCGGTCCCGGTCGGGTATCAGCTGGGCGAGGCCGCCGTCGACCGCCTCGACGACGGCTTCGGCGGTGTCTCTGCGCCGCGCGTTCCGTGACCTGCCCATCCCGCCATTATCGGGGGGAACCAGGAGGGCGGCTCATCGGCGGATTCCAGGGACCGAGGGGGTGGACGCGGGGCGTCCGCACACGCTCACTGACAGTTGTCGGCAGCCTCGATCAGCCGGGCCGCCTCACCGAGGGCCTCGCGCAGGACAGCCGGGTCCGTGGCCAGCTCCGCGTCGCCCGGCGGAAGCAGCCAGCCCGTGCCCTCGACCGGGGTTTCCGGGGCGACGAGGCTCATGCCGCGCCCGTCCGTCTGTGTGCACGTGCTGCCCGGGACGTCCCATGCGTCGGCCGTGCCGGGCGGGACCAGGAAGCCGAGGGTGTCGCAGCCGTCGTCGTGGAGGACGGGCCCGACGCAGTCGCCCGCGCCGCGGCGGAGGATGTCGACGGCTTCGAGGCCCTGCCGGACGGGGACCGTCACGAGGTCGGGGGCCTGGAGCGGCGGCGCGCTGCACTCCGGGTTCGCCATGTGCCTCGCGGTCGACGGCTGCGTACGGAACTCGGTGCCCTGCCTGGTCTGCATCCCGGCCTCCAACAACGGAACCCCTCCTCGTCGTCCTCGTCGAGTGAGTTGGGTCGGGAGTTCGGGGGGCTCCCGGTCCGCAGGGCTCAACGCGCCAGAGCGTCAACGGCTACGGCACAACGCTGCCGCAAAGGATGGCAGTTCATGGCAGATCACGCATGAGATATCCGGTTTGTAGCCAAACCTCGCATGACGCCGCTCGCGGGGCAGGTACGTTCTTGCACCGCCGGACCCAGGGACCAACTGTCACCACGCGGACAACTCATCCCCAGTCCGGCATGGTTCGACGGTTCGCAAGAGAGGGCCCGGCCATGACCTCGTCCCCTTCCCCCCGGCCACCGCGGCCGAACCTCGCCTTCCGGCAGCTGCGCGGACAGCGCTCGCCGGGCGAGTTCGCCGCGGCGGTTCGACGCGCCGCACGCGAGATCGGCGAGCGGGTCAGCTGCGACGCGCGCTACATCGGACGCGTCGAGGCGGGCGAGATCCGTTGCCCCAACTACGCCTACGAACGGGTGTTCCTGCATATGTTCCCCGGTCGCACACTCACGGACCTGGGGTTCGCGCCCCGCTCCGCGGTACGCGGCCGAGGGGCGCGTACCGCAGACGACGCGCCCCCCACTCACATCACCAGCCGTCCGTACGCCCCAAGTGAGACACACGAGGCGCACGAGACGTATGACACGTACGAGACGCACGAGTCGTACGGCACGCACACGTACGACGAACAGAACCACGAGGAGAGCGACGTGCAGCGTCGCGCATTCATGACCGGCGGCACCGCCACGGTGGCGGCTGCCTCCCTGGGCCCCTTCGGGCTCACCTTCGCCGGCCCGGCAGCGGCCGCCGAACGCCCAGTCCACCGTACGGGCTCGTCCGAGGCCGGCGCGCTCGAGGAGGCCGTACGCAGGATCCGCCTGCTCGACGACCGGCACGGCGCGGACGGCCTCTACCGGCGCGCCGCGGCCCCGCTCCGCGCCGCGTACGCACTGCTCGACGCGGGCACGACCCGGCAGGCGGTCACGGACCGGCTGTGCGCGGGCGCGGGTGAACTGGCCATCTCGGTGGGGTGGCTGGCGCACGACTCCGGGCGCTTCGACGACGCCCGCTCACACTACGCTGAGGCGCTGGCCACGGCCCGGATGTCCGGGGACCCGGCCCTGGAGGCGCATGCCTTCTGCAACACGGCGTTCCTCGCGCGCGACGCGGGCCGGCCGCGGGAGGCCGTACGAGCGGCACAGGCGGCCCAGCGCG
>NZ_JBEOZU010000166.1:0-10170 GCF_040298185.1 Streptomyces sp. NPDC001634
CTCAGACAACGTGATCGACACTGCGGAAGGCCCCGGATGCGACACCCGAAAAGAGTAGCAACTTACCCGCGTGATTTGCGGCGCACGACACTAGTGGGGTGACCACGAAGGTTCGCCGTGTCTGGTGACACGCCGTGTGGCGTTCTGGATGACCGGGTGAGTCGGCGTCACCCTCGACAGCACTGTGAGTTCAACAACAAGGGCGCGCTCGGCCTTGTGCTGAACATCGCCGTGCCGTGGACGACCCGCTGCCTGGACGCCACCGTCACCGCGCGGCGGGCGCTGCCTGCCGGCGCGCGTGACGTCCGGGACGAGGACATGGCCGGGCGCTCGCCGCTGCGCCATGCGGCCCTCAACTGCCTCCGCCGCTGCAGCTTCCGTGCCTCCATCCTCACGGGCGGGAGCCTGCGGCCCGTGCGCGACCCGGCCAAGTCGGCGTCGAAGAGGGCGAAGAGGGGCACCGCAGGGCTGCATCAGCCGAGGGCGGCTGGCGGCGTGCCGTCGGGGTTGCGCTTGCGCGATGTCATGGGCCCGCTGGGTCATATGGGCGAGGGTCTGGGTGGCGCCGTCGGGGGAGAAGGCGCTGTTGATTCCCTCTGCGGCTCCTTCGGCGGCCCGGATGGAGCGGGGCTGCAGGACGGTCTCGTAGGAGTGGACGGCGTCCTCGATGGTGGGGCTCGTTCGCAGGGCCCCTCAAAACCCCGGTGTTCTGCAAAACGGTTCTGACGCACTGTCGGGCTGGACCTGACGCCAGATCAAACCGCAAAAACTGCACCACGACGGGCCTGTCCGAAGTGCGAAGCCTCCGCCGGGACCGCAGCCCCGGACTGCCGAGGAAGCTCGGCCCGCCCGTCGTGCAGACTCCGGCGGCGCAGGCCGCTCCGCCGATTCGGTTCGGATACGCGCGCGTCTCGACCGTACAGCAGGAACGCGCCAGCCGGCTCGGCCCGCTCGCGCTTGCCGTCTGCGATCGGCTCTTCACCGAGAGGCTCAGCACCCGGATCAAGACGCTGCCGGAGCTCGAGAAGGCGTGGAGGCTGGAGTACGACTTCAAGGAAGCGGTCTCCAACCAGCCATGTTCTTCGCCGTTTTGCCCGCCGCCACGCAGATCGAGCGCAACTACCTCCGGGAAAAGGCCCTTCAAGGCCAGCACGTTGCCGCGGCGAGGGGCTACCACGGGGGGCGGACGAAGGGCATCGATGACGGCCCCTTCGTCTTCGCCCGCGCACTGAAGGACAACGGCGTCTCCGTCCCCGAGATCACAAGGGAGCTGACGGTCAAGTCCGGGAAGAACACGGGCAAGTCCCCTCCCGTCGCCTCGCTTGACCGGGTGCTCACCGAGGCCGAACGGGATGGTGCGTGATGCGATGGCGCGCGATTGCGGTAACGGCGGGAGTGGGCACTTCGGCGTGAGATGCTCAAGTGCCTGCTCAGAGAAGCGGACTGGGATACTCCCGCCATGGATGCTGAGGCGATCGGGATCGGTTCGCGACCGGACGTGAAGGTGCCTGCACGGGCCACTTCCGCACATGCCGCAGGTTGGGCGTTGCGTTCGGCGGTGGCGGCGGACATCGAGGCGATCGCGGAGTTGCGGGCCACGGTCATGCGTGCGGATCTGGAGCGCCTTGGTCGCTACGACGAGCACCGGGTGCGGCAAAGGTTGCGGGACTCCTTCTCCCTGCAGCACACGTCGATCATCGTGATGGACCGCGAACTCGTAGGATGCGTCACGATCAGGCCCGCGGAAGGCAGGCAGTGGCTGGAGCACTTCTACCTTGCTCCGCACCATCAGGGCCAAGGGCTCGGATCCGCTGTCCTGCGCACGGTATTGGAGGGGACCGACGCGCAGGGCATGACCGTGGGCTTGAACGTCTTGCAGGGCAGTGCTGCTCGTCGACTCTACGAGCGCCACGGATTCGTCGTGGAGGCCCAGGACCCCATCGATGTCTTCATGATGCGCCCGCCCGCGGCGACGGCAGGCACTCCGGCGAAAGCTTGACCTGTGGCGGTGCGACGGCCCCGCCTCCGTTCGTGAGGCTGTCCCTACGCCCGTGACGTGACTGCAGCCCGCACCGCTTCTTCAAGTACGACCCGGGGCGGGCCTCTTCGGCCATCTGCCATGCAATGCCCTTTGCGGCACCTTGCCGTACACATCTCGGCAAGATCGAGGAGTTGGCAGACCCTTGGCCCGCACGGTGCGAGACGGAACTGGGTGAGCGGTCCACGGTCTCCCGCGCCAGCGGCGTGCAGAGCCCGCTCAGCCCGGTCCCAACTGGCCGTTGTGGGACCGGATGCGAGGATGTGGGAGTGTATCGATACCTGGCGGTCCGTTCAGACTGTGGCTACGGCGAGAGCGTCCCGACATCGTTGCTGGTGGAGTGCCTGGACTCGATGCCCGCTCTTCGGAGGACGGACCTGGCCTTCTATGAGGCGCGAGGCACCCTTCACTGGTTCCACGTGACCATCGCCGCGTGCGACGACGCCGGCAACTACGCCGCCTACAAGGGCAAGGTGCCGCAGCGAGTCAACATGGTGGAGCTGATCTGCTCCTCAGCCGACGGCCCGCAGGCATACGAAGCCGTACTGGCGCTGGCCATAGGGATTGCCGATGAACTCGGTTGGGAGGTAGCCGACGCCGAGACCGATGAAGTCCTGCATTCACGGCCGTTCGGATGACTTCCAGCGGAGAGCGCCGCTGAACTTCGGCGTGTGACGTCGGACGGCCTCGGGCAGGTGATGCGCGCAACGGGATGAAGGGCTTCCCAGGCTACGGGTGGGGCGGCAGCGTAGACGCTGCGCCGGGCGATTGTCAGTGGCTCCCCCTACGGTTTGAGCAGTGGGACCTGCCGGAAAGGCCGCGGGTTTGCCCTGGGGAGGGGTCTGTCATGTCTACGGGGTCAACGGTGTCGACGACGTATCTGGAGCTGTCGCAGGAAGGCGGCGGCGCGCACAAGTTCTACGAGGTCGCCGTGGACGGCCTGGTGGTGACGGTGCGCTACGGGCGGATCGGTGTCGCCGGACAGACGCAGACGACGACGTTCCCCACGGCGGAGAAGGCGCGGGCCGCCGCGGCGAGGAAGGTCGGGGAGAAGGTCCGCAAGGGATACGCCCCGGCGGTTCCCGGGCAGCGCGCCCCGCGTCCCGTGACCCGGCGTCAGGTGACCTCGGCTCCGTCAACCGCGCGCGCCGTCGCACCCGTGCTGTGGCGGTTCAGCACCGGCTCGGCGGCGTTCGGTATCCATGTCGACGACGAGCGTTGCTGGGTCGGCAATCAGGCGGGCGACGTCTACACCCTGGACCACGAGGGTGGCGTCCTCGCCCGCTTCAGCCTGCCGGACGGCGTGAAGTGCCTGGTTGCCGACGACTTCTGGATCTACGCGGGCTGCGACGACGGCAGGGTCTACGACTTGTCCTCGAAGCTGCCGTTCGCCGCGTACGACATCGCAGCGGACGTCGACATCTTCTGGCTGGACATCCACGAGGGCATCCTCAACGTCTCGGACCGCGACGGACGGCTCACCGTCATCGACCACGAGGACGAGCACCAGTGGGCCCGCCGCAGCCAGGGGGAGCATGCCTGGATGATCCGCGCCGACGACCGGGCCGTCTACCACGGCCACCACCGCGGCGTGACCGCCTACGCGCCCGATGGCGGCGGCGAGCTGTGGCACACGCCCACCCGGGGCGGTGTCCTGTTCGGCTGGCAGGAGGACGAAGCCGTGTACGCGGGAACCGCGCACCGCGTGGTCCAGCGGCTGTCCAAGGCGACCGGTGCGATCGAGGCCACCTACGCCTGCGACAGCGCGGTGTATTCGTGTGCCACCTCGCCCAGCGGGCGGTTCGTCTTCGCCGGCGATGCGGCGTCGTCCGTCTACTGCTTCGACCGGGACGGGACACGCCTGTGGAAGCTCGGCACGGGCAGCGGCTCGGCGCTGTCGATGCAGTACCGCGACGAGCGGCTGTACTTGGTGACCACGGACGGCTCGCTGGTGTGCGTGGACGCGAGCGAGGCGGCCATCTCCGCGGCGCAGCAGGGCACGGTGCCGGTGGCGCGGGACGTCAAGCTCGCCGCGGCCCTGCCGACCTATGCGCCGGCTACGGCCGTAGGCGCGGTCGCCACTGTTGCCAACGCTCCCGCCGGGGCGGTCGTCGTCGAATGCGTCCAGGACGGTGGCCGCCTCCGCGTGCACGTGGTGTCCGAGGGCTACAACTCGTCCTGGAACGTACAGTTCCCGCGCGCGATACGGGAGCCGGGCACGCGCTATGTCGTGGACTCCCTCCACGCGGCGGCCGGCGGCTTCTACCGGGTCCGCGGTGACATCCAGCGGCTGCTGTGACCGAGGCGGACACGGCCTGATCGCGGTCTTCGACAGCAGCGGCCCGGCGGCCTGCCGCATCGGCCTAGCCTACACCCACGCGCGGATCACGGGGGGATGTCGCGATCGACCCCGTCCTCGAACCATGTGCTGTTGCCGGTTGCGTGGCGCTCATTGACGTCGGCTCCGGTGCCCGCGGCAGGCGGGTGCCGCGGGCATCAGAGCAGGGCCACCCGTTCCGGGTCACGCGGGAGTGCCGCCTGCGTAGTCACTGTTGAAGGTGGTCTCGATGGTGGTGGCCACGGCCTCGGCCACCCCGGTACCCGTGAGAATGAGGCCCAACTCCCGGTTGTTGCTCAGCGAGTTGCTGCTGATGTTCATGGAGCCCGCCTCCACCTTCTGGGTGGACAGACCGTAATCGGCGACCATCGCCTTGGCGTGAATGTAGAAGCCATTGGGGTCGGAGTATCCGACGACGGTGCCGCCCGCTGCCTTGATCGCGGAGACCTCGCTGGAGTAGCTGGACGGGCTCTCCAGGACCACCCGCACGGCCACGCCTGCCTGGGCCCGCGCCACGATGGCGTTGACCACCGTGCTGTCGCTGAGTTCCAGCTCCTCGATGTCGAGCTTCGCGGTGGCGCCGTTGATCAGGGACAGCAGGCGGTTGCGGGAGTCGGTGGGGGACCAGAGCAGATGGTCGCCGTCGGTCGGGGTGATCGAGGAGCCGGTGTAGTCCGCGTTGAAGACCTTCTCGATCGAGGCGACGTCGCGGGTGTCGTCGTCGAACACGCCGTAGTCACGGCTGGTCGTGTAGTACTGGGAGGTCAGGTTGCCGGTGAGGATCAGTGACTTGACGTTGTCCACCGTGATGGTCTTCTGGTGGGTGTAGACGAAGGTGGACGGCGACCACACCACTCCCACGCCCGCGCTCGTCAGGGCGTTGTACGCCGAGCTGTTGGCGGTCTGGTGCTGGCGGTCCAGGATGACCCGCACGGTGACGCCCTTGTTCTTCAGGGCTATGAGGTCGTTTACAGCCGTGGTGTCTTCCAGCTCGTACATGGTCATGTCGAGGGAGTTGGTGGCCGAGTTGATGAAGTCGTAGATGGTGGGCTGGCTGCCGCTCTGCGAGAAGGCGAACGCGGAGTAGCTGGCTGCGTTCGCGGGCACGGCGGTGGCGAGTACGGCGGCGCCGGCCGCCAGGGCGACACCTGCACGGCCGAGGACCTTCCACAACATGCGTGACTCCTAGTCAAGTTGGCGCTCACGGACGGGGTGGTGAGCGCGTGCATGACACCACGCGCGTAGAGTGCTGAGGAAGGGCCGGGTGGTGAACTTGGCGTAACGCCCCAGCCGTGCGTGCGGACAAAGGGGACGTCGCGCAGGTGGAAGGCGGTGCGGGCCATTCCCGTGAAATCGCAAAGGCTTCGTATCCGAGGGGCTTTGAAGGCGGCGCCCTTCTCTCCGGACGTCCCGGGTGAACTCAGTCGGCCTGACTTGCCGGCGGCTTGGCGCGGGGCAACATCTCGCACGCCGCCATCCACGCACGCCAAGGCTGAATGTGCCCGGCGGGGAGTGGGAACGACTGTGGCCGCTCCTGCCGGCCATCTCAACAGATGCCCGCATCTGCCCAAACTCGCCGCCACCGCCGCGCGCCGCGGCCTACGGCACGGCCTACACCCTTCGCCTCGCCAAAGCCGGCTTTGTTCACCCTGCAGCAGCCACACCGATCACCCTGTATCCACCCAACGTCATGCAACGGGCCGACCACCTCGAAGTGGAGGGGGTCTGCTGTCGAGTTCAGTGGATCACCCCACGCTCAGGCTTCTGCACCATGTAGCACGGCTGGCACACTGGGCCCCGTGTCCAGGGACCTTCGCATCGGACTGCTCGGGGCAGCCGCCATCGCACCCAGTGCGCTGATCAAGCCCGCGCGCCAGACGCCGCGCGTCACCGTGACCGCCGTCGCGGCACGCGACCGGGCACGCGCCGAGGCGTTCGCCCGCAAGCACGGCGTGCCCGTCGTGCACACCGGCTACGACGCACTGCTCGCCGACCCGCAGGTGGACGCCGTGTACGTGCCCCTGCCCAACGGGCTTCACGCCGAGTGGACACTGAAAGCTCTTGAGGCCGGCAAACACGTGCTGTGCGAGAAACCGTTCACCGCCAACCGCGCCGAAGCCGAGCGCGTCGCGGACGCCGCAGACGCCGCCTTCGCGCGCAGCGGCTTGGTGGTGATGGAAGCTTTCCACTACCGGTACCACCCGCTCGCCGAGCGGATGCGGGAGGTCGTGACCAGCGGCGAACTGGGGGAGCTGCACCGTGTCGAGGCCGAGGTGTGCTTTCCCCTGCCCCGGTTCAGCGACATTCGGTACGACTACACGCTGGCGGGCGGAGCGACGATGGACGCCGGCTGCTACGCGGTGCACGTCGCCCGACTTCTCGGCGCCGGCGACCCGGCGGTGACTTCGGCACGGATGCTGACGCTGCGCAAGGATCCGCGCATCGACCGCGCGGTGACTGCCGAGCTCGCCTTTCCGGCCGGGGCCACCGGGCGCGTCCGAGCGTCGATGTGGTCGCGCAGGGTGTTGTCCATCCGGGCCCGCGCGGTCGGGACGGTCGGCGAACTGAATGTGACCAACTTCGTGATGCCCCAGCTCTACCACCAGTTGACGATCCGTGCGCCGCGCAGCGCGGGAGGGCACGAACTGCGGCGGGAGCGCTTGCCTCGGAACCCGTCGAGCTACGCCTGCCAGTTGGCGGCGTTCGCCGCCGCGGTCCTTGATGGCGGCCCGGTGATTACTTCCGCCAGGGACGCTGTGGCGACCATGAGTGTCCTTGACAGCATCTACCGCGCCTGCGGGCTACCGCTGCGTGGCGAGACGAAGGGCCAGGCTTCGGCTCGGTGACGGCAGCGACCGCGGCCCGCCGAACGACACCGAGGAGGTGATGGGCGCCGATGAGATGCCCAGCGCCTGCCGTACGTTGACCAGCACGGAGTACTCGGGTTGCTTTGCCGGCCGACGATCCGAACGGTCGGCTGCCTTCCACGCGAGCCTCGAGCGCGCCCTCGACTACCGACGCCGCCCGCGCCGCCGTCGACGGCCACATCCGGATGCGATCGGCGAGACCGTTCCGTTCGAATCCGCCATCGATCTGATCACCAGCCTGGAGAAGGGCCGCAAGATCCCCGGCAGGAGACTCATTGTTCTGGACGCACGCCCCTGAGCAGACGCGTCCACCCGCCCGATTCCCCGCCGTGTCCACGGTCGGTACGGCGACATGCGCCCCGGGGCGCTGGTGAGCCGCGGAGACGACGGCGCGAGTACCGAATTTCCTCGACGCCATCTCCCGGACATGCGAGCGCCCGGCCCGGATCCGATGATCCTGGGCCGGGCTGGATTCGTACGCCTGTCAGTTGAACGCGGCGGCGAACATGCCGGGCTCGTAGGAACCGCCTTGCTGGTGCACGATCACGGCGAGCCGGTTGGCCGCGTTGATCAGAGCGACCAAGGAGACCAGCGCGGCGATCTGGTCGTCGTCGTAGTGCTTGCGTACCTGGGCCCAGGTCTCGTCGGACACGCCGTGGTGGGCGTCGGCGAGCCGGGTGCCCTCTTCGGCGAGCGCCAGCGCGGCCCGCTCGGCCTCGGTGAACACGGTGGACTCGCGCCAGGCGGCGACCAGGTTGAGCCGGACCGCGGTTTCACCCGCGGCCGCGGCCTCCTTGGTGTGCATGTCGATGCACCAACCGCACCCGTTGATCTGGCTGGCGCGCAGCGACACCAGTTCCTGCGTGGACTTCGGCAGCGGCGACTGGTGGATCACCAGGCTGGCGTTGGCGAACCGCTTGAAGAACTTGGCGGCGATCTCGTTGTCGAACATGTTGAATCGGGCGTCCATGACTTCGTCCTCACTCGTGGTGTCGCACTGAACGAACACGAGATGCCGGCGCCCCGCTCCTTGTGACGGGTCGGTGGTGTGACGTGTGCCACCGTTCATCGGTGTCACAAAGTTTCGGGCACCGGCGTCTTGTGCGCGTGGCACCGTCGAGAGCGAACAGGCAGGAGCAGCCGGTGAAGAGGGAGCACAGCCAGCGCACACAGGACACGGCCGGGCAGCTGGTCGGCGGCGGACGCACGGACCCCGCCATCGAGGCGTTCGTCGCCCATCGCAACCTGCTGTTCACCGTCGCCTACGAGATGCTCGGCTCGGCCGCCGACGCAGAGGACGTCCTGCAGGAGACCTGGCTGCGGTGGGCGGGTGTCGATCTCGGCACAGTACGGGATCACCGTGCGTACCTGATCCGGGTCACCACCCGCCAGGCCTTGAGCCGACTGCGTGTTCTCGGCCGCCGTAGGGAGTCCTACGTCGGCCCCTGGCTACCCGAGCCGCTGCTCACCGCCCCGGACGTGGCCGAGGACGTCGTGCTGGCCGACAGCGTCTCGATGGCGATGCTGCTGGTGCTGGAGACCCTCACGCCGACCGAGCGGGCGGTGTTCGTGCTGCGCGAGGTGTTCGATCTCGAGTACGACGAGATCGCCGAAGCCGTCGACAAGAGCCCGGCCGCGGTCCGCCAGGTCGCGCACCGGGCACGGGCACACGTCGCAGCGCGCCGGCCGCGAGGGGTCGTTTCCCCGGCCGAGACCCGAAACGCGCTCGATGCGTTCCAACGGGCGGTTGAAACAGGCGATCTGCAGAGCCTGCTCGACATCCTCGCGCCGGATGTCGTCCTTCTGGGTGACGGTGGCGGAGTCAAGCAGGCCGTCCTGCGGCCCATTGTGGGGGCCGACAAGGTGAGCCGTCTGCTGGCCGCCGGGCTGGGAAGGATGACCGCGACGTCGCCGCGACCGGCACAGGTGAATGGCTACCCGGCGCTGATTCTCCGCCTGGACGGCGCGATCGACACCGTCGTGGCGGTGCGCATCGACGACGGCCTCGTCACCGGGCTCTACGCCGTGCGCAATCCCGCGAAACTGTCGCACATGCAGCGAGAGACCGCCCTGCGCCGCTGAGCCCGGTGCGCAAAAATGTCTGAATGACCGGGGAAACGGTGTACGCATCACCTGACGAAATGCGTTCCTACCTCATGGACCACCTCAACAACGTGCTGCGCAGGCCGGGTATGTACGGGGACGTGGAGGCGGCCATGTGGATGGTCGTCAACCACCTCCTCTTCCTGGAGCGACGGCCTGAAGTCTGGGAGGAGCAGAAGCGCGCCTGGGGCCGACAGGGGGCATGGAGTCCGACCGGTGTGAAAGGCGCGTTCAGTCCTTTGCTACCGCCCGACCATGGATGCAGCGTGGCTTCCGTATACGCAGAGTTCGCACGTCGGCAGGGATGGCTCAAGCCCGACCGGGTCCTGGACGCCGAGGCGTACGCGGCCATGCGGAGCACCGTCCGTCAGTGGGGCCAACGCGATCGGGTGTGGGCCGACGTAACCGCCGCCTTTGGCCCCCCATCGGTGCTGTTCGGCGGCGCCAATCCGTTCTACCGAAAGACGCTCGGTTACCTGACTGAGGATCTCGCGCAGCCGATGGTGTTCTTCCACCTAGGGAACCGCGCCGATCGTGACACTGAATCCTGCTGGCCACCAGCACTCACGGAACCGCTGCTCCTGGCTGTCCGCTGCGGTGACGGCAAGTTCGCAGACAGCTTCACATTCACCCCGCAGGGTCAGTGCCTCCGACCGAAGGGCACAGAGTACCTCCAGTGAAGGCGCCCCCTTTTGGAACGCCGGACAGGCGACCCGCCCCCACAGGGTGTTACCGGGATTCTTGCATACATCCCCGGCGTTCAGGCCGGGGATGTATGCATCTCAAGGCTGTTCTGACGTGCACTTTAGAGCGGACGTTTTTGC
>NZ_JBEOZU010000167.1:0-10051 GCF_040298185.1 Streptomyces sp. NPDC001634
CCCGCCGCGCCCCCCGGGGCCCTGTTTCCACACGGCGCACGGGGCTACCCGCAGCCGGGGGCCGGGGCCGGGGCGCGCCGCCCTAATGGGGCGTGGTGCCGGGGCCCGGCCGGGCCCGGCGGCCGACACGGTGTCGGCTGCCAGGGGCCCGGCCGGGGAGGCGGTCGGTGCCGTCATCCGATCCTCACCGACACGGAGGTGGCGGTCCCGTTGGCGTATCCGGCGCGCTTCGCCGTGACCGTCACGGTGAGGTTGTGGCCGCGGTCCGCGCGGGTGGGAACGTACGTCGAGCGGGTTGCACCGCTGATCGCCCGGCCGTCGCGCTTCCAGACGTAGCTGTACGACGTGGCCGCGGGGGTCCAGGTCCCGGTCCGGGCGGTCTGCCTGTAGCCCACCCGGTGGGTGCCGGCGATCGAGGGCTTCGTCCCGTTCTTCAGGGCGGGGCCGAGGGCCACGGTCACGGCGGGGCTGGTCGAGGTCGCGCTGCCCGTGCTGTTGGTCGCGGTTGCCCGGCAGGCGATCCTGTGCGGGTAGTCGGCGGAGGCGAGCGTGCGGGTGCGCCCGGTCGCGCCGCTGAGCACCGTGCCGTCACGGAGCCAGGCGTACGAGACGGAGCTCGCGCCGCTGAACGAAACCGAACAGGTCACCGTGGAGCCGACCCGCACGGTGCCGGTCACCTTCGCGGCCGTGACGACCGCCGGGGGCTTGATCTTGACCGTGTACGAGAGGGGCGCGGAGACCGAGGCGCCGTACGCCGCCGGGTCGGACGGCGTGAACTCGGCCTTCAGCGCGTGGGTGCCGACGGCCAGGGCGCTGGTGGTCAGGGTGGCCGTTCCGCCGGTCACGGCGACCGGGGTGCCGAGCTGGGTCGTCCCGTCGAGGAAGCGCACGGTGCCGCCCGCGTCGGCCGGGGCGACGGTCGCCGTCAGCTTCACGGCCGTGCCCTCGACGACCGGGCTCGCCGGGCTCGCCGCGAGCGTGGTGGTCGTGGCAGTGGTGGGCGTGGTGCTCTGGTAGGCGGTGTTGGAGGTGAACCAGATCGGCGCCGCGAAGTCGCCGTACGTCGCCGATCCGAATGCCGCCCGGCAGGTCAGCGTGAAGTCGTAGCGGCCCTGGAGGGTGGTGAAGCCCGCCGTGCTGGCGTAGTCCCGCATCGTCTGTGTCAGCGGCACCACGATGCCGCCGTTCGGTGCGGTGGAGTACGTGCTGATCGGCGAGTTGCTCACCACGATCTGGCCCTCGGCCGGGAAGCCCGAGCCCTTCACGGCGACGATGAGGTTGGTCGCGGGCTCCGGGCACGGCGCGGCCGTGGTCAGCGTGATCCCGCTGGTGTCCGTGCCGGTGGCCGGGGACACCTCCATCGAACCGAGGACGTCGGCCTCGGCACCGCCCGTGCCCAGCACGAGCGCCCCGGCGGCGAGCACGGACACGAGCGTGGCCGCCAACGAGCGGCGTACAGCCTTGGCATGCATGGTGTGTCGTTTCTCCCAGTCTTTCCCGGTCTTTTCCGGTCTCTTCCGGTCTCTTCCGGCTCAGGAATTCGAGGTGTCGGCGGACGGGAAGTCCTCACGCGGACGGGCGCGACGGACGATGACGACGCCCGCGAGGACCAGCGCGGCCGACAGGGCGCCGAGCGCGCCCGCGTTGGCGCCGGTGTGCGCCAGGGACCCGTTGCCGCTGCCCGAACCCCCGCCCGACGCACCGCCGTTGACGTTGGTCGAGACGTTCTCGGAGCCGCCGCCCGTCGAGGTGTCCGTCGGGGAGGCGGTGTCGGTGGGCTGGGAGGTGTCGGTCGCGGACGCGGAGTCCGTGGGCGTCGAGGTGTCCGTCGGCGAGACCGTGTCCGTCGGCGTGGCGGTGCCCGAGGGGGTCGCGGACGTGGTGGCCGTGGTGGTGGGCGTGGTCGTCGGCGAGCTGGTCGGACCGGCCGGGTCGGTGTTCCGGTAGGCGGTGTTGGAGGTGAACCAGATCGGCGTCGTGAAGTCGCCGAGGCTGGTGCCGTTGAAGGCCTTGCGGCAGGTCAGCGTGAAGTCGTAGCGGCCCTGGAGGGTCTTGAAGCCGGCCGTGTTGGCGTAGTCCCGCATCGTCTGGGTCAGTGGCACCACGATGCCGCCGTTCTGCACGGTCCCGTACGTGGTGATCGGCGAGTTGCCCACCACGATCTGGCCTCCGGACGGGAAGCCCGAACCCTTCACCGAGACGATGAGGTTGGTCGCGTCGGCCGGGCAGGCCGCCGAGGTGGTGAGGGTGATCCCGCTGGTGTCGGCGCCGGTCGCGGGTGTCACTTCCATCGCGGCGGCGTCGGCGGCCGACGCCTGGACGGCGGTCACCGCGGTGACGAGCAGCCCGGCCGTGCCGCAGGCCGCGATCAGCGAACCGACGCGGACGGCGGCCGCCCGGGACATCCGGGGTGTGTGGGGTGCGAAGGACACGGTGTTTCTCTCCTTTGGCAGTGGGTCAGGACGTGGTGGAGGTGTCGGCGTTCGGTCGCTCGGTCCGGGCTCGGCGGCCGCGCGCCCAGAGGGTGACGCCCGTCAGGAGCGCCAGCAGGAAGACGGTGAATCCGCCCACCGACCATGCGGTGAGCGCGGTGTCGGAGTCCTGGGCGGCGCTGACCCGCACTCCGTTCGGGGGCGCGACGCCCGGTGTCCCGGAGCCGCCCGGCCCGTCCGACGGCACGGGCTGCCCCGACGGCTGTACGGGCAGCCCGGGTGCCGCCTGGGACGTCGGTGCCGTCCCGCCCGGAGCCGGTGCCCCGGTGGCCGGGCTCTGCGGGACCGCCGCCTTGGGGAGCGCGACCTCGGTGCCGTCCTTGTACGCGCTCTTCTCGGCGAACAGCAGCGATCCCGTGAAGTCGTGCAGGCTCGTCAGGTCGAAGGGACCCTTGAGGCAGCTGACGGTGAACGTGTAGGTGCCGCGCAGGGTGGTGAACCCGGCCGTGGTGGCGTAGTCCCGCATCGTGAACGTCAGCGGGATCGCAAAGCCGCCGCCCGCCGCCTTCGGGTACGTGGCGAGCGGCGCGTTGCCGACGACGATCTGCCCGCCGCGCGGGAAGCCCGCTCCGGTGACACGCGCGATGACATTGGTGGTCTTCACGGGGCAGGGCGCGTCGGCGGTGAGGGTGATGGGCTGGGTGTCGCTGCCCTTGGCCGGGGTGACCGCGAGCTTCCCCGCGTCCGCAGCCCGTGCGTCTGCCGGTGTGCCTGCCACGACCGCGCCGGCGGCCAGCAGCGTCGCCGCCGCCAGGCCGACCGCCTGCTTCGCACCGGGCGCCTTGCGCACCGTACGCGTGGACTTGGCCGCCCCGGTCGGGGCGTTCCGGCGGCGCTGACGTCGTACCAGCAGCACCGCGGCGGCGCCGGCGAGCAGGAGCAGCAGGGCCAGCAGCCCCCACGGCACGGCGGAGAAGGCCACGGTGCGGGTGACGCGGGGCAGGATGCGGAACTTGATGTCGCCGCTCACCGGCTCGGGGTCGACCGTGACGGTCGTCGTGTCCCGGAACGCCGGGAGGACGCCGGTGGCCGATGTCGTGATCTTCACGGCGTCACCCGGCAGCAGCTCGGGGAGGTCTCGGAGCTTCGCCACCTTCGCCGTACCGCCCAAGGCGTCACGGACGCCGACCGCCTGATGGGCCGCCAGCCGCACATTGCCGGTGTTGCGGATGGTGTACGACACGGTCGCCGAGCCGGTGCCGAAGGGGTTGGCGGTGCCGTGGTAGACCGTGCGCAAGTCCTCGACGGCCAGCCGGGACGTGAGTTCGCCGGTCACACGGAGGTAGATCCGCACGCCGACGCGCTGGTCGACGGCGACCTTGTTGCCCTTCTTGTCGGTGGCGGAGGCCGCCAGCGAGGCGACGATGCCGCCGGTGTGGTCCCCGGGGGTCGCCTTCGGCGGGACGGTCAGGGTGAAGGGCACGATCACTCGGGAGCGGGCGGGGATCTTCACCCGGTCCTTGCCCAACGTGACCCAGGACCCGGCGTCGGTGGGCTTGCGCACCGCCGGGTAGAGGTCGAAACCGCCGTCGGCGGTGGTGTAGGCGTCCTGCGCGTACACCCTCAAAGTGAGCGGTTTCGTGCCGTAGTTGAAGACGGCGATGTGGTCCTTGACGATGGCGCCCGGGGTGGCGCCGTAGGAGAAGTTCGGCCGTGCGTCGGGCTTCTTCGCGGCCGAGGGCTGGACACCGAACGTCGTACGCCCCGTACCTCCGTGTCCCCCGTCGCCCCGTTCGATGGCCGGTGCGGTGGCCGAGGCGGTCGCGGCCGGGAGGACGGCGAGAAGGCAGGCGGCCAGGAGGGCGGCGATTCGGCGGGCTGAGGTGGTGATCATGTCGGGTCGTCCGTTCGGGCGCGGTCGGGACCGGAGCGCGGGTGGGCGGAGGTGGCCGGGACGGGCGCGATGCCCGTCCCGGCCCGGGGCGGATCCTCAGGGGGGAAGAGGTTCCGCCCCGTCAGCCATCCGCCCGGGTCAGATGGCCGTCAGGGTCAGCGTGGCGGTGTAGGTGCCGGCCACGGTCGAGGTCGGAGCGTTGAGGGCCAGGTCGGCGCCGAGGTGGGCGGTGCCCAGACCGGTGCCGTTGGCCAGGGAGCGGGAGGCCTTGAGGCCGGCCGCACCCGCGTCGGCAGGAGCGACACCGTTGGCCGCGGCGACCGAGGCGCCGGCGGTGACCGTCTGGGACGCGCCCTTGTCGATCACCTTCGGGGTCCAGCCGAGGTTCTGGCCGTTGATCTGGTGGGAGCCA
The DNA here is from genome assembly GCF_040298185.1 of Streptomyces sp. NPDC001634. NCBI lineage: Bacteria > Bacillati > Actinomycetota > Actinomycetes > Kitasatosporales > Streptomycetaceae > Streptomyces > Streptomyces sp. NPDC001634. The sequence goes on from NZ_JBEOZU010000167.1 coordinate 4,739, forward strand.
CCGTCGGAGAAGTCGGTCACCTGGCCGCTGACGGACCAGCCGGGGTTGCCGGCGCGGGTGTCGGTGACGGTGACCGGGTTGATCGCGCCCGTGGTGGTGAGCAGGCTGGCGTCGGCGTTGAGCTGCGGCGAGGGCAGCGTGACGTGCGGGTTGTCGACGCTGATGACCAGGGCGCCGGACTGGACGGTGGTGGTGATGTCCTCGGAGGCGGTGACGCCCTTGAAGGCACCGATCACGTACGGGACGGCACCGGAGGTGGAGCCGGTGTACGCGCTGGAGTCCGTCGGGACGAAGACCGCGGTGAAGGAGTGGTTACCCTCGGGCAGGCTGCTGGTGGTGAAGGACGCCTGGCCGGCCGCGACCGGCACGGTGCCCAGCGTGGTGGTGGTGCCGCCGACGGTGTCCTGGAACTTCACGGAACCGGCCGCCGAGGCGGGCGCCACCGAGGCCGTCATGCTGACCGGGCTGAACTTGTCCGCCGTACCGGCCGGGGAGACGGCCAGCGCGGTGGTGGTCGCGGTCGCCGGGGCGGCCTGGACGGTGTACGCGACCGCGCTGGACGTGGAGCCGTTGTAGGCGGTGCCGGACGGCGTGAACACTGCGGTCAGCGAGTGGCTGCCCGCACCCAGGCTGCTCGTGGTGAGCTGCGCCTGGCCGCCGGAGACGGTCACCGGGTTGCCCAGCGCCGTGCCGTTGTCCTTGAACTGGACCTGGCCTGCGGCGCCCGCGGGGCCGACGGTCGCGGTCAGCGTCACCGGGGTGCCCGCGGTGGCCGGGGAGGCCGGGGAGACGGCGAGGGAGGTGGTGGTGTCGGTCTTCGCGGCCGGGTCGGTGTTCTGGTACGCCGTGTTGGACGTGAACCAGATGGAGGCCGGGAAGTCACCGAGGCTGGTGCCGTTGAACGCCGTACGGCAGGTGACGGTGAAGGTGTACTGGCCGGTCAGGGTGGTGAAGCCGGCCGTGTTGGCGTAGTCGCGCATCGTCTGGGACAGCGGGATGATCAGCCCGCCGTTCGCCGCCGTGCCGTAGGTGCTGATCGGCGAGTTGCCGACCACGTTCTGACCACCGGCCGGGAAGCCCGAACCGGTCACCGAGACGATGATGTTGGTGGCGTTGCTCGGGCAGGCGCCCGAGGTGGTCAGCGTCATGCTGGAGGTGTCGCTGCCGGTCGCCGGGGTGACCTCGGCCGTGCCGATCCCGGCGGCCATCGCGGAGGGCGCCGCGATCAGGCCGCCCGCAAGCACGGCGACCAGGCTCGCGAGACCGCCCGCCAGGGCCCGCGAGAGAGTCTTCTTCAGCACTGTCGTGCTCTCCTTCTACGAGGATTTCTACGAAGATCTGAGAAGCGTCAGGGGGTCTGCTTGCTGGTGTCGCCGCAGTTGGCGTTGGCCGCGAAGCCGTAGGTGTTGATCACCGAGGTCTGCTGGCAGATGAGGGAGTTGGAGCCGACGAAGACGGTGCTCCACGGCGCCGTGCCGATCTTGCTGGTCGGAATCACGTTGTAGACGTCGCGCTTCACACCGAAGTTGCTGTTGAGGACGTTCGGCGCGAGACCGTCGACCGTGCCGAGGATGGCCCGGCCGCGGAGGTCGGCGATGGTCTGCGAGGCCTGCGCGTTGTACTGGGCGATGGAGAACGGGGCGATCGACTTGTCGTCGAGGACGCGGCCGTCGTGCTCCTCGACCGGAGCGCCGTTCTTGGTGTCCTTGATGCAGGGGTAGACACCGGCCACCACGTCGGCGTCCGTGATGCCCATCTGGGACTCCCAGAAGCTACGGGTGCCGGAGCCGGCCTGCGGCAGGTACACCGTGAGGCTGTAGTTGGGGGCGCTGCCCACGTAGTTGGGGTCGCAGTGGTAGATCGCCTTGAGGTCGGCGAGGGCGAGCTTGCGCGGCACCGTGCTGGTGGGCGTGATCGCGTAGCTCACGGCGTCCACGGCGAACGGCACATAAGTCAGGCCGGGGCTGGCGGCCGACAGGTTGAGGCTGGAGGAACGGGAGAAGTCCAGGCAGCCGTCACCGGCTCCACCGTTCGCCTGCAGCGAGTTCAGCAGGGCGGTGCGGCCGGCGCCCGAACCGTTCGGGCGGTTGATGGTGCAGCCCGGAGTGGTGGCGGGGTCCTTGGTGGTGATCTGGGCCGAGCCGACGGCGTTGTACGAGCCGATGACCTTGGTGCCGTTGATGGTGATGGCGTTGGACAGCGCGTTCATCACCTCCTGCGTGGTGTCGGAACCGACACCGGAGAGCTGGCGGTACGTGGGCGTGCCGGACGGGTCGGCAGCGGCCTGCTGGGCGCTGATGGCGCCGGTCAGCAGACCGGCGATACCCACGGCTGCGACGGCTGCCATTCTCTTGTTCACGTGCGATACCTCTCGGGTTAGGCTTTCGCCGGGTGATGCCCGGCGCGGTGTTTCGGACAGTTCGTTGGCGCGGACCTGCCGTGGTTTCGGGTTCGGGCATCACCTCCCCGGTCCGGTGGACGGCTTGTCCCTGGTGCGCCAGGCCTCGACGGCGGCCACGAGTCGCGGCACGGCCCTCGGCAGGACGGGCCCGCAGACTGCGGCGGCGAGGCCGGTGACCAGGGCGATCAAGAGGGCGTAGCGCACGGCGCCGAGCGCCCAGGCCGGGGTGCGCAGCAGCGGGCTGCCGGAGACGGCTGCGGGTGCGGTGGACGGTGAGCCGGACGGGTTCGAGGAAGCGGACGGGGAAGCTCCGCTGCCCGCGGCACCTGCAGGGGAGGACTGTCCGCCGGACGTTCCGGCGCCTGCGCCCGCCGCACCGCCCGAGCCCGCGCTCCCGCCGCCGCCCGTTCCGCCCGAGGTCCCCGTGCCGGTACCGCCCGCCCCGCCGCCGGTCGACGTGTCCGACGTCGAGGTGCCCGCCCGGGAGGCGATGGCGTCGGCGGCCGCGCGGGTCCGGGCACGGACCTCGGCGGGCAGCGGGGCGTAACCCGCGGGGAGGGTTCCGGTCGACACACCGGGCCGCTGTCCGTCGCCGGCCGCGTACCGCAGCAGGGCCGCGTAGTCCTGGCCCTCCTTCTTGGTGAGCTTCTCGGGCACGGTCGCGGCGTAGGTGAGGAGGGTGAGCGGATAGGCGTCACGGCTCCTCGTGACCGGGTCGGGGCTGTCGACCCCGCTGACCCCGCTCGGCTTCATGGCCGCCTGGCCGGCGAGCAGTCCGCGGGTGTCGGGGGCCACGAAGCGGCCGGCGGCGTTCTGGAGGTTCGCCGTCACCAGGCCGTAGCGCGCCGCGGTCGCCGTGTCGGTGAGGGCGAGAACGGCCCGCTTTCCGGCCGGCTGCGGGGGGTTCTTCTTGTACGCGGGCGGCGTCGCGGTGTTGTCCCAGTTCGTGCGGGCCAGCGTGTCGCCGCGTGCGGCGGCTCGGGCGGCCGCGTGCAGGTCGGTGGCGTAGGGGTGCTTGTCCTGGATGCACAGCGGGTTGTCGGGATGGTCCTCGAACTGCTGGCAGTACGGGTCGCTCTTCGGGAACTCCTCCCGCGGCAGCGCCATGTTCTTGTAGTTCGAGTTGACCGTCATGCCCGAGAAGGCGGGGTCGCCGTACCGTCCCTTGTTGTCGGGAGTGCCGCTGAGGAACTCCCGGGCCGCCGGGTCGTGGCCCACCCAGTTCCACAGCTGCCACGCCGCGTCGGACAGGGCCTCGGGCACGAGCACGTCGCCGAGGCTGCCGCCGAAGTCCAGGTCGTTGTAGTCGGGGTTGTACTTGAGGAACTCCGGGTCGCGGCCCAGGTTGAAGGGGTTGCCCTCGGTGCTCTTGGCGAAGCGTGAGTTGCCGTCGGGGTACGACTCGGTGAGCAGCTTGGCGACCAGGCGCGGGGTGAGGTTGAGCGAGGTCAGCCGTGCTCCGTCGCGTGCTCTCACCCCCGCGGGCGCATTGAATCCGGCCTGGCTCTCGATGAAGAAGCCGATGGTCAGACCCGACAGGGCCACGGGCGCGTAGACCGGGCGCTGACCGGCCGGGACCTGGTCGCCGGTGGCCGGCCGGCCGAGGAAGACCAGTCCGGGCGAGCCGGAGACCAGTTTGGCGCGGGCGGTGTCGTCGGTGACCTGTGCGTAGCCGTAGATCGTCTTGTTCGCGGACTGGCACAGGGCGGGCTGCCAGCGGGTGACGGCCTCGGCGGCCATCTCGTTGCCGAGCGTGCTCCGCTCGTCGGCGCCGATCGGGCAGAAGCTCCCCATCGGTTCGAAGCTCAGCGGTACGACGAGACGGTGCTGCCAGTTGCTCGCGCTGAGCGGCGACGACTCCAGCATCCCGCTGGGCCGGGAGGCGTACGAGGTGCCGTCCACCTCGCTCTCGTCGCGGGGCACGACGACCAGCCAGCACTTGCGCCCGACCTTCGCTCCGGAGGTCCCGGCGGGTACCTCGCCGCAGCCGAGGCCGGGTGCCTCGAGTCCCGTCTGGGCCTCGAAGTAGACCTCGCCGGTGCCGTCGGGGCCGGTGCGGGCGTAGGGGATCTCGTTGGTGGTGTTCACATCGTAGAACTCGTTCCAGTTCCCCTTCTTGATCACATCATTGGTGACCGAGTGGAACGGGACGTACGAGATGCCGGTGCCGGTGGCCGGCGGCAGTTGCTGCGCCGGGTCCTTCAGGCTGCCGTAGTTCAGCTGCCGGGTGTTGGTGTACGCGCCCGCGGCCTGGCTGCCGGCGCCCGCGCCCAGTGCGGAGGAGCCGCCGAACTGGCACTGCTCGGGGTCGGGACCGTCCTTGCCGTCGCCCCAGCACTGCATGATCTGCAGGTAGTTCGCGGCGTAGGTGGTGTCCGAGACCGTGGGAGCGGCACCCTTCCAGGAGATCTTGAGTACCTGGTTGACCAGATTGCGGGTCTGACTGACCGTCACCTTCAGGTTCGCGTAGGACCCCGTGCCGGAGACCGTCACGGCGGAGACGGAGTCGGCGGCCTCGGCGGGCCCGGGCGCCGAGACGAGCATGGCGGTGCCGATCACCGAGAACAGAGCGAGCGCGACGGCGGCGGACGTGGTGACGAAGCGGCGGAACGCGGCGATCATGACCTGCCCCGCTTCAGCCGCCGGGTGAGCAGCGGAGGCCCGACCGTCACGGCCAGCAGCAGTACGCCGGCCACCGCCATCAGTGCGGTCCGTGAGCCGCTGCTGATGCTCCGGGAGGTGCTGACGGGGACGGCGAACGCGTCGGCCCCCGTGCCGCCTGCCGAGCCGCCGTTCGCCCCGACGACCTGGCCGGTGTCCGGGTCGATCGTGGCGCCGCCCGAAGCCCCACCGGCGCCGCCGGAGCCCTTGCCCGTGCCCGGGGACGCACCCCCCGTGCCCGCGCCCGAGCC